>NZ_CVTO01000042.1:0-758 GCF_900004715.1 Pseudomonas sp. 24 E 13 | reverse complement strand
TGATCAGCAGCACCGGCAGGTCCGGGTCCTGGCCGTGCAGTTCGGCGAGCAGCTCCAGGCCGTCCATGCCGGGCATGCGGATATCGCTGACCACCACGCCCGGCCAGTCCCGCGACAGGCGCGCGGTAAGGCCGCTGGCTTCGCCCAGGGTCAGCACTTTCAGCCCGGCGAGGTCGAGGGTCTGGCATAGCGCCTGACGCAAATGGGGATCGTCGTCGATCAGCACCACCTGAATCTGGTTATCGATACTCATACACTGCGGTCCTCGGACGGTTGCACACTGACGCCCGGCGAGCCGGCGCGCAATTTCAAGGTTAACAGCGCGCCGCCTTCCTTGTGGTTGGCGAACAGCAGCTCGCCGCCGAACGCACGCATCAGGGTTTCACAGATGGCCAGGCCCAGGCCCAGGCCCTGGGTGCGTGTCTTGGTGGTGTAGAACGGCTCGCTGGCGCGGCCCAGGGCTTCCATGCAAAAGCCCGGGCCGTTGTCGCGGATGTACAGGTTGACGCCCTGGTCGGTGGTTTGGGCACTCAGCCAGAGTTTGCGCGGCGGGCCCTTTTCGGTGAGGGCGTCGAGGGCGTTGGCCAGCAGGTTGCCCAGCACCTGGCGCAGACGGGTTTCACCGGCCTGTACCCATAAGGTCGCCTCGGGCAGGTCGCGGATCAATTCCACCTCCATTGAGCGCCGCCGCTTGCCCAGCAACGCCAGCGCATCGTCCAGCGCCGGTTGCAACGCCACGCTTTCCGGCGCGTGGCGGT
>NZ_CVTO01000060.1:0-47227 GCF_900004715.1 Pseudomonas sp. 24 E 13 | reverse complement strand
CGGGGACGGCGGCTGGTTGCTCAGGGCACCCGGCACGCCTTGCGGACCATTGCTGGCGGTGCGTTGTTCGCTGGTGGACTGCTCGCTGCGCAGGGCGGGCTGGTCCGGGTTGAATTGCTCGGATGTCGACTCTACGGCGCTGAAATCCACGTCGGCGGACACTTCAGCCTTGTAGCGGTCGTTGCCCAATACCGGTTGCAGGATGTTGTGCACGCGCTGGGTCAGCATGCTTTCCATGCGGCGGCTGTAATCGAACTGCTTGCCGGCCTGGGTCAGCGCGGAGTTTTCGGCCATGTCGGAGAGCAGGTTGCCCTTCTGGTCGACCACCGTGATCTGCGACTTGCTCAGTTCGGGAACGCTGGTGGCCACCAGGTTGATAATTGCCAGCACCTGGCCGGGCTCCAGGGAACGGCCGGAAAACAGTTCCACCAACACCGAGGCGCTGGGCTTGCGCTCGTCACGCACGAACACCGAGCTTTTCGGAATCGCCAGGTGCACACGGGCACCCTTGACGTTATTCAGGCTGGAGATGGTGCGCGCCAGTTCACCTTCCAGGCCGCGACGGTAGCGGGTGGCTTCCATGAACTGGCTGGTCCCCAGGCCCTGGTCCTTGTCGAGGATTTCAAAACCGATATTGCTGTCGGACGGCGTCACGCCGGCGGCGGCCAGTTTCATCCGCGCACGTGCCACGTCATCGGCCTTGACCAGCAGGGCGCCGGAGTTGGGCTCAACGGTGTAGGCGATGTCGGCGGCGGCGAGGGTTTCCATGATCTGCTTGGAATCCATGCCCGCCAGGCTGCCGTACAGCGGCCGGTAATCAGGTTGCTGCGACCACAACACCACGGCAAAACCAATCGCCACGCTGGCAGCCAGGCCGACCAACAGGCCCACCTGACGCAACATGGTCATTTCGGAGAGATTTTCCAGGAACGACAGGCCAAACAGCGGCGGTTTGCCGTCTGTCTTGGCGGGTACGTTGTCGATTGCTTCTGCCATGAGTTAAATCTCGCCCTTAAACCGGCATCTGCATGATGTCTTGATAAGCCTGGACCAGCTTGTTACGCACTTGGGTCAAGGCCTGGAAGGACACACTGGCCTTTTGCGAGGCGACCATCACATCAGTGAGGTCCACGCCGCTTTTACCGATCTCGAACGCCGTCGACAACTGGCTGGACGCCTGCTGGGTATCACTGACTTTATTGATTGCCTGACCGAGCATGTCGGCAAAACTGCTTTGGCCCAATTCCGGCGCTGGCGCGACGGATTTCGGTTGAGCCATGGCATCCATTTGCATGGAGCGCATATCCAACATCAACCGATTGAACTCAATACCCTGGCTCATGAACTTCTCTCTCCGACGACCCGCAATTTTTTGACACTACGCAGCGGTTATCAGGGGAGGTGCAACAAGGGTGCCAGCTTCGTTGCGACTCGTAAGAAAAGGCGACAAAGCTTGTCGACCTTGTTACTGCACGTTTTTTTTGTAGGAGCGAGGGGGACGCCTGGTTCTTGCTCGCGAAGCACTCATGGACGCCGCGTACATCCAGGAAGCACGCGTTATCGTTGACGTTTTTCGCGAGCAAGCTCGCTCCTACAAAAAACGGCATTGGCGCGAAGTCAGGTGGCGAACAGGTATGCTTCCACGTCCATCCCGGCGTCGCGCATCTGCGCCAGCTTGTAGCGCAGGGTGCGCGGGCTGATGCCGAGGCGCTCGGCGGCTTCCTTGCGGCGGCCGCGCTCGGCGCGCAGGGTGTCGATGATCATCTGGAATTCGCGGCGGCGCAGGTCATCGCCCAGGGCGCCGGCCGATTCGGTTTCGGCGACGAGCGGTGCCGGCGCAAGGCTCGGCAACGGCGCCACGCCACTGCCCATGGCCAGGCAGAAGTCCTGGGGCTGGATCAAGCCCCCCTGCTGGAGGATCAGCGCACGCTGGATCGCGTTGTCCAGCTCACGCACATTACCCGGCCATGGATAAGCAACCAGGCAAGCCTCAGCCTCAGCTGACAGCCGCGCCTGGGCGTGCTTCATTTTTTTGACGTGGTTGTTCAGCAGGCGCTCGGCCAGAGGAATGATATCGGCCGGGCGTTCGCGCAACGGCCGCCAGGCCAGCGGGAACACCGACAGACGGTAAAACAGGTCTTCGCGAAAGCGCCCCGCCGCCACTTCGCCCGCCAGGTCGCGGTTGGTGGTGGCGACCACGCGGATATCCAACTGGATCGGCTTGCGCGCGCCCACCCGCTCCACTTCGCGCTCCTGCAACACGCGCAGCAACTTGGCTTGCAGGCCCAGGGGCATTTCCGAGATTTCGTCGAGCAAAATGGTGCCGCCGTCGGCCTGTTCGAACTTGCCGGCCTGGGCCGCGATGGCGCCGGTGAACGAGCCCTTTTCGTGGCCGAACAGGGTGGCTTCAAGCATGTTGTCCGGAATCGCCGCACAGTTGATCGCAATGAAGGGCTGCCCGGCCCGACTGGATTGCTGGTGGATATAACGCGCCAACACTTCCTTGCCGGTGCCGGACTCCCCCGAGATCAATACGGTGGACTCGCTGCGCGCCACCCGGGCCGCCAGTTCCAGCAACTGCGCGCTGGCCGGCTCGAAGGCAATCGGGCCATCACCCTCCACCGTCGACATGACGCCAAGCGCATGCCGCGCCACCAGTTCGATCAACGCCTTGGGTTCGAACGGCTTGACCAGATAATCCGCCGCGCCCTGGCGCATGGCGTCCACGGCCCGCTCCACGGCGCCATGGGCGGTCATCAGCAGCACCGGCAATTGCGGCTGACGCGCGCGCAGCAGGCCGAGCAACTGATGGCCGTCCATGCCGGGCATGTTCACATCGCTGACCACCAGGCTGAAAGTTTCTCGCTCCACGGCCTCCAAGGCTTCCTCGGCAGAGCCGACCGCGCGGTAGTCATGGCCCGCCAACAGCAGCGTGTCAGCCAATGCTTCACGCAGGGCGCGATCGTCTTCAACCAGTAAAACCTTGATAGTCATGATCCTTTTACTCCGCGCTTGCCGCGCTGGAAAACAGCGGCAAGGTCATCAATGCACAGGTGCCGCGCCCCAACCGGGAACGCAGCTGCAATTCTCCCTGATGCGCACGTGCCACTGCCTTGACCACGGTCAGGCCCAGGCCGGTGCCGTTGGTCTTGGTGGTGAAAAAGGGCTCGCCCAGGCGCTGCAGCACGGCCGGCGCAATACCACTGCCGCTGTCGCTGATGCACAGGCGCAGGGTTTGCTCGCGGCGGTACAGGTGCACCTTGAGGCGCGCCCCCGGGCCGCTGGCCTGGGTGGCGTTTTCGATCAGGTTGAGCAGCGCGCCGACCAGGGTGTCGCGATTGCACAGCACCTCACCCTGGTGGCTGTCGCATTGCCAGCGCAGGCTGGCGCCCTCGGTATGCGTGGCTGCCGCCGCTTGCAGGGCTTGCATCAACGCGGCCGGGGTCACGCGGTCGGTCAGCGGCAGTTCGCCACGGGCAAACACCAGCATGTCGCGGACCTGATGCTCCAGCTCGTGCAGGCGCTCCTTGAGGCGTCCGGCAAAACGCTGGTGGGTGGCTGCGGGCAGTTGCTCATCAGTCAAATGACTGGCGTAGATCAATGCCGCCGACAGCGGCGTACGGATCTGATGCGCCAGGGAAGCGACCATCCGCCCCAACGACGACAAGCGCTCATGGCGCGCCAGTTGATCCTGCAGGTGACGGGTTTCCGTCAGGTCGTTGAGCAGCACCAATTGGCCCGGCTCGGCATCCAGTGAACGGGTGGCGATGGACAGGCGCCGCCCATCCTTAAGGGACACTTCGTGGCCGTCATCGTCACGCGGCGCGAAGCAACGGGTGATGACGTGGCGCCACAGCTCGCCCTCCAGCGGCAGGCCGAGCAGGTCGCAGGCGGCCGGGTTGGCTTCGCGCACACGGCCCTGGTCGTCGATGACGATCACGCCACCGGGTAACAGCGAGAGCAGGTTCTGCAGACGGTTGGCCAGGCGTTCTTTCTCGGCCAATTCCTGCATGCGCTGGGCACTGACCACCGCCAGTTCGCCTTTGAGCTCGGACACCCGGGCTTCAAGCAGACTGTAGGAATCGGTCAGCTGGCTCGACATCTGGTTGAACTGCGAGAACGCCTGCTCCAGACCCTGGCGGATCGGCGGTTCTACAGGCGAAACCAGCCCCGGAATGGCAGGGGCTGCAGATAGTTGGGCGGCGTGGGGCATGGTGCTCTCTCGCTTGGCTGACCGTCAGTTAAACGGAACGTTGCGAGGGCTGTAGCAATACCCGTGCCGAAAAAAAACTACTTATAAATCAAGACGCTGAAAAACACGCGTCAATCATCCGCCTGTTCATCACCTTCTTTGCGGCTCATACCGTACTTGCGCATCTTCTCCACCAGGGTGGTGCGGCGAATGCGCAGGCGCTCGGCGGCACGGGCGACGATGCCATTGGCGTCGTCCAGGGCCTGTTGGATCAGGCCTTGCTCCAGGTTGCCGAGGTAGTCTTTCAGGTCGAGGCCTTCGGGCGGCAACATGGCCGTGGCGCCGAAGTCCGGCGTATGGCCGTTGATCGCCACGCGCTCTTCCATGTCGCTGCGCAGGCTGTCGACCATCTGCTCGTCTTCATCGTCGACGTAGCGGAATTTCTTCGGCAGCTCGACCACGCCGATCACACCGTAGGGGTGCATGATCGCCATGCGCTCCACCAGGTTGGCCAGCTCGCGCACGTTGCCCGGCCAACCGTGACGGCACAGCGACATGATGGCGGCGGAGTTGAAACGGATCGAGCCGCGTTTTTCGTGCTCCATGCGTGAAATCAATTCGTTCATCAGCAACGGGATGTCTTCCACGCGCTCACGCAACGGCGCCATCTCGATCGGGAAGACGTTGAGGCGGTAGTACAGGTCTTCGCGGAAGCTGCCGACCTCGATCATGCTTTCGAGGTTCTTGTGGGTGGCGGCGATGATGCGCACGTCCACGCTCTGGGTCTTGTTGCTGCCCACGCGCTCGAAGGTGCGCTCCTGCAACACGCGCAGCAATTTGACTTGCATCGGCAGCGGCATGTCGCCGATTTCGTCGAGAAACAGCGTGCCGCCGTTGGCCAGCTCGAAACGCCCGGCACGGCTGGTGATCGCCCCGGTAAAGGCGCCCTTCTCGTGGCCGAACAATTCGCTTTCCAGCAGCTCTGCCGGGATCGCCCCGCAGTTGACCGGCACGAACGGCCCGTCGCGGCGCTTGGAGTGATAGTGCAGGTTGCGCGCGACCACTTCCTTGCCGGTGCCCGACTCGCCGAGGATCAACACACTGGCGTCGGTGTCGGCCACTTGCTGCATCATCTGGCGTACGTGCTGGATCGCCCGGCTGGTGCCGACCAGGCTGCGGAACAGGTTGGGTTCACGGTGACGGCCGCGCTCGCGGGCCTGGTCATACATCTCGCGATAGACCTGGGCGCGGTGAAGGGAGTCGAGCAATTTGCTGTAGCTGGGCGGCATTTCCAGGGTGGAAAGCACGCGGCGGCGCTGGTCTTCCGGCAGGTCCACGGAAGAAATATCGCCCATCAGCAACACGGGAAGGAACTCATCCCAGGTTGACAGTGTCTTTAACAAGCCCAAAACAGCGCCAGGAGCGTTTACCGTCCCGATCAGCACACAAATGACTTCGCGGCTCGATGACAATGAGCTGACAGCCTGCTGCCAATCGTGGCTACCGCAGGGCAAATTTTCTTCACCAAGAAAATTCAAAATCACCGCCAAATCGCGGCGGCGGACGCTATCGTCATCGATCAGCAGAATTTTGGTTTCACGCCACATGCAATAGCAACTTCCCTAGTAAAACTTCCTGCCCCGGAATCAGGGCAATCAAGACGCCTGTAAGACTTATTACTTACTAGACGTCTGAAATCTGAAAACAACACTAGTTAAGTCAAAAATGCTGGCACAGTCAAATATATGACGCACCGTTCGGACCAACTGAGCTTCTATCAGCCGAACAGATGGTAAACCTTTGACGCATTTTTAGCTTGGTTGATCTGCGACATCTCTTCGAAAATCGCCTGGCGCTCGCCGGTCGTCACCTCAAGCAACTGCTGGTAAACCGCCAACAGGCTCTCCAGCTTTTCGCGCAGCGCATCCTCGTCCACCGGTGCCTGGCTGAGCACGTCATCAATCACGTTGCGACAGCCCAGGTCCAGTTCGCCGATGGCGTCCCAGTTGCGCGCAGCGAGCGCGTCAACCAGGGCTTCACGGGTTTCATCGATGCGTTGCAGTGCGTGGCTCATGACGTATTCCTCAAGGCCGGTGGCCTTATTGTGCGGCGCCTTGGGGTGCAGCGATGGCATCCCAGCCTTCTTTGACGGTGATCAGCAGACGAGCGACTTCGTCGATCATGTCGGCATCGTTGTGCAGATTGGCCTCCATCAAACGGTTGGTCATGTAGGCGTACAGACTTTCCAATTGCTGGACGTAAGCCGGATCTTCACTCTTCTGCGCATCCAGACCATCACGCAGGCCGATGATGATGTCGATGGCCTTACCGAGCATCAGGCCTTTTTGAGCGATGTCCCCACGAGCCAATGCGCCCTTGGCCTGTGCCATGCGGTCGAGGCCGCCCTCCATGAGCATCTGCACCAGACGATGCGGGCTGGCTTCGGAGATCTGGGCATGGGAATTGACCTTCTGGTATTGGCGAAGGGCTCTCATGGGATTCATGGTTCTACCTCGTAACAGGCGACAGCGAAAAGGATTTCAGTAACCAATATGTCGACGGGATCGCAGAAAACTTTAACCCCGATGGTCCCCAAAAAAACGAAGCCCGGCAGGCAGCCCGGGCTTTTTCATGCATCAACATCAATTATTTTTCTGGTTGTTCAGCGCGTTGAGCGTGCCCATGATGTTGTTACTTTGCTGGCGTAACTGGGCGACCAGCGAATCCATCGCCGCATATTTACGTATCAGGCTGGCCTGCAGATCCGCCACATGCGCGTCAAGTTCCGCCTGGTCCTTGCTCAAGGTCTTGAGGTTATCGGAGAGCGCGGTCGTGCGCGTCGCGAAGATACCGGTGGTCGCCTTGGCATAACCTTCAGTGGCATTGGTCATGCGTGCCAGCAACCCGGTCTTGCCGCTGAACATACTGCTGATATCTGCGGAGTTGGTGAGCGCTACCTTGTCGAAGGTTTTGTCGTCCATGGTCAACAGACCGGTACCGGAGTCGGTACCGATACCAAATTGTGCCAGGGACTTGATGGTGCCGGTCCCGGACAACGCGTTGAACTCGGCGCGCAAGGCGCTTTGCAGCGAGCGCATGTTGGCGTCACCGGTCAAGGTCGCCGATACCGAGTTACCCGCCGCGTCCTTGGTCACCTTGGTTTCGGCATTCATCGCCTTGAGCAACGCGTTATAGCTGTCGACAAAGCCTTTGACCCCGGACTTGAGGGCGGCGGTGCTGGTAGTCACCGAAATCGTCGTGGTGACCTTCGGCCCGTTCGGGTCCTTGGTATCCACGGGCGGTGAAACCGACAGCAGCTTGATGCTGACCCCACTCACCGCGTCCGAGATGTTGTTGGTCTTGGACGTATACGCCACGTTATCGATGGTGTACTCGGCGTTCTGCGGCGTATCGATCACGTTGTAGCCGGTATCGATACCCGAGTTGCCCGACAATGTCAGGTCCGAGCCGACGCCGCCCGTGGTGGATGTCAACACCATGCGCGAACCGGTGGAGTCGGTGACGATGTTGGCACTGAGCCCGACGGTGCCGAACTGGGTGTTGATCGAGTCACGTACCTGTTGCAGGGTTGCGCCCGGCGGCACGCTCAGGTCGAACTTCTTGCCCGACTGGGAGATGGTCAGGGTGGTGGCGGCAGTGCCCTTGTTGACCACTGTCGAAGCGCCGCCGGCCAGGGTGGCCGTGGACAGTTTGGAAGGCTGGGCGAGTTTATTGACCACCAGGTTGAAACTGCCGTTGGCAGCGCCCTGAGCGGTGGTCATGGTCGCGACCTTTTCATTTGACGAAGTGCCGGTCAGACCACTGAAGCTATTGTCGTCGGTCATGCTCTTGATGGCGCCACGGAAGGCGCTCAATGCCGACTGGATCTTGCCGATCGACGACAACTGGGTAGTCGCTTTCTGTGACTGGGTGTTGATCTGGGTCTGCTTCGGCGCCCGATCGGCGTCGACCAGGGCTTTGACGATGCCCTGGATGTCGATACCCGAACCCACACCGTTTACCGTTGTACTCGCCATCGTCTTTCTCCTAATACGGCTGTTGGCGTTTTCTTGACGAACCGCACTTCAAGAAAGCAACGCAACAAGTTTCATGCCAGTTCAGACCTTTTCATCGAACAGCACATGACTGGCGGTAGCCAGGCTCTGTGCAAGCTTCAAGGCCGTTTCCGACGGAATCTGGCGGATCACCTCGCCACTTTCAGTGGCGATGACCTTGACCACGACCCGATGGGTGGAATCATCAATGGAAAAATCCAGTTTGCGCTGGGCCGCTTGTACGAATTCTCGAATATCGGTGACTGCCTTTTCCAGGTCAGCCCGTTTCGGCTCACCGGCGACCGGCGCGGCCGGCGCGATTGCCTCGACCTTGGCGTTGTCTTTGTCCGCAACCACCGCAGGGGCCGAGCCTTGAGGGGCTACCGGTGGATAAGACGAGGCCAGCTTTACACTCATGTCCATGTCCAATCTCCTCTACAAACCGAAAAAGACGAAAGGGCACGTAAACGCGCCCTTCCGTCAATTACCAAGCGACGCTATTACTGAAGCAGCTTCAGTACAGCGGATGGCAGTTGGTTGGCCTGCGACAGAATCGCGGTAGCAGCCGACTGCAGGGTTTGTTGCTTGGTCAACTGAGCTGTTTCAGCAGCGAAGTCGGTGTCTTGAACGGTAGAACGTGCAGCGGTGGAGTTTTTCTGAATGTTGGTCAGGTTGTCCACAGTAGTAGTCAGACGGTTCTGAACAGCACCCAGGCCCGAACGTGTGCTGTCGATGCCGCCGATAGCCTTGTCCAGTACCGCGATGGCCGCTTGTGCGTTGAAAGCGCTGCTGACGTCGGTCTGTGCAACCGTGGTCTTGGTGGAAGCTGCGGCAGTACCTGTTGCGGCGAACAGACCGGTTACACCGGCACCGTTCATCGCGTAGCCTTTGGACGAGTCCAGGTTCACTGCACCGGTAGCGATCAGGCCGTCGGCCAGCGCGACGGCGGTACCGTAGGCACCAGCACCGTCTTTGGTGGCAACAGTGATCGAACCGGCGGCAGTGGAGGCACTGAAGTTCAGGTTCTCACCGGAATCGGACTTGACCGACAGGGTGCCCTTGGATTGGTCGTAGTTGACGCTGATGCCCAGCTTGGCGGAGTTGGATTTCAGTTGGTCAGCCAGGCTGGCGGTATCGGTTACACCGGTGAAGGTGGTGGCTTGGCCGCCAACAGTCATGGTGAAGGTAGCAGGCGTGGTCTTGGCGGCAGCACCGACGGTGAATTGAGCTTCAGTGCTGGCCGTAGCGCTCAGGCCACCTACAGCGCCGTTCAGTTGGCTGGCGATGGTTTTGGCCGATGCGCCTTGAAGAACAGTGACACTGGCGGTCTGGCCATTACCGGTCAGGCCGATCACGCCACCGGCAACACCTGAGGTGCTCGGTGCAACGCCGACGCTCTTGATCTGCTGCGAACCGATGTTGTTGGCAGCAACGTTGTCCAGGGACAGGTTGATGGTTTCGTTGGCGTTGGCGCCTACCTGGATGGCTTTGGTGCCGTACGAACCGTCGAGCAGCTTCTGGCCACCGAAAGTGGTGGTTTCCGAGATACGGGTCAGTTCCGAAGTCAGCGCCTGGTATTCTTCCTGGTTGGAAGTACGGTCAGCGTCGCTCAGGGAGCCGGTAGCCGAGGACAGCGCCAGGGTACGCATTTTTTGCAGAATGTCGGTCGAAGCCTGCATTGCGCCTTCAGCGGTCTGCGCGATGGAGATACCATCGTTGGCGTTCTTTACAGCTTGGCCCAGGCCGTTGATTTGGCTGGTCAGGCGGTTGGAAATCTGCAGGCCCGAGGCGTTGTCTTTAGCGCTGTTGATGCTCAGGCCAGTGGACAGACGCTGCATGGAGGTTTGCAGCGAGCTGGCAGCTTTAGCAAGGCCGTTCTGGGTAGTGATGGAAGCAATGTTGGTGTTTACTGTTAAAGCCATGACGAAATCCTCGATGGATGGATACTGCGGCTTCCGGCCCTGGCAACCGCCTGGTGTGGCCTGAGAACCTACGTAATAGTTATCGTCGTGGTAGCCGGTTGCTTGAGGTTTTTTTTGATTTTTTTTACTAGCCCTGTGCCAGCCCTTGCAATTCAAGCAGTTACTGCTATTGAAAACCCCGGTTTTGTTGGCTTTTCTGGCGCCAAATAAAAAACGCCGATGATCTTTCGATCATCGACGTTTTTTTTACGCGCCCCTCAAAGGGTCATGGGCGATACAGAATCGCCGAGCCCCAGGACAGGCCTACACCAAAACCGCTGATTGCCACACGCTGCCAGGCGGCATTCATCACATGTTTTTCCAGCAGCAAGGGAATGCTCGACGATACGGTATTGCCGGTCTCGACCATGTCCTTGATGAACTTGTCCACCGGCGCATCTTCAAAACGGCGCGCCACCGCGTCAACAATGGCGGCACTGCCCTGGTGAATGCAGAACGCATCGATGTCATCGGCCTTGAGGTCTGACTCATCGAGCAACTCGTGCAAATGCGCCGGCACCTTGAGCAAGGCGAAGTTGAACACCTGGCGGCCATTCATGAAGAACACGCCGTCACTGACCTTCAGGTGCGGCGCGCCGGAACCGTCGGTGCCGAACTTGGATTTGCCGAGCAACCACTGCGGGTCTTCGCCCATCCAGGTGGCGGTGGCGGCGTCGCCGAACAGCATGGTGGTGTTGCGGTCCTCCGGGTCGACGATTTTCGAATACGGGTCGGCAGTGATCAGCAGGCCGTTTTTCAGGCCGGTGGCTTCCATGAAGCCCTTCATCGCATAGATGCCGTAGACATAGCCGGAGCAGCCCAGGGAGATATCGAACGCGGCCACGTGGGTCGGCAGGCCCAGTTTGTCCTGGACGATGGCTGCGGTGTGGGGCAGCCCTTCTTCATCGCCGTTCTGGGTGACGACAATCACCGCGTCGATGGACTCGCGCTTCAAGTCCGGGTTGCCGGCAAACAACGCGTTGACCGCTTCGACACACAGATCGGAGGTTTCCTGCGCGGCATCCTTGCGCGGCAGGAACGCCGAGCCGATCTTGCCAATGATGAATTCCTCATCCTTGGCGAATTTGGCACCCTGGGCGTAGTTATCGATACCGTCCGCCGGCACGTAACTGGCGATGCTTTTAATGCCAATCATTGTGGCTTCCCAATACAAAATAGCTGGAGAACACCCCAGGGCCTGCGCCCGAAGTGCTGACAATAAAAGGGGATAACCCCAAAAAAATTCGCTGAAAGCCGCCTCGCAAGGACCCTGTGACGACTTATCCTTTTCACACGATACAGTGAAGATGCGCTTTATGACTCACAGGTCACTCAATTTTGTGCGCTTTGTGCAAAACTTCCAAACAATTAAGCCCCAAAAACGACAACGGCCCGCCCTGTTTCCAGAGCGGGCCGCTTGACGCAGCGCCACTTACATCTTGCTGAAGAGACTCAACTGCGAGATTTTCACGAAAGCCAGCTGGGAGGCTTGCAGCATGGTTTGCTGCAAGGTCAGGTTGATTGCGGCTTGAGCCGTATCGATATTGCCCAGATCACTCATGGTGCTGGTGTTAGCCAGGCCGATGCTGGTGTTCTCGCTGGTCTGAATGTCCAGTGCGTTCTGCCGCGCACCAATCGATCCGCGTACGTTATCGACCTGTGTACGGGTATTGCCAAAGTTGGCGATGGAAGCGTCCAGTACATCCTTGAGCTTGACCATCGCCGCTGGATTACCGTCGGCCGGTTGCTCCAGGGCATGGCGCAGCTGGCTGAGGCTATCCAACGCATTCTGAGTCTTCTGTGTCGTTGCAGCGACTGCGAACTGGTCCCCATTTTGGGGCGTACCGCTGACATCAAAGGTCACCCCGGCAGCCGTGACCGTGGTGCCGCCGCCCGTGTCACCTGTGGCAATGGCTTTACTGTCAACCGTGTAGGGCTGGGCATACACCTCGTACGCAGTACCGGAGGTGAATTTGACCACCGCACCGCTGTTCGCCGGGAATGTGCTGGCATACGCCGCCTGATTGGTCACCGAGGCGTTGGTCAACTGCGCAGTGGATGGGTTGCTTGGGGTACGGGACACACTGAAGGTGTCCGGCTTGGCGGCCAGACTGAAAGAACGATCCTTGACCAGAGCATCGGCGTTCGGGCCCGGCGCGATATCCTTGAGGTCCAGGGTGATATCGAACTTCACGCCGCGCAGGTTCACGCTGGAGCCGCCTTCCTTGGTGGAATCGAAAGTGCCGTTACCCGGAATTTGCGACGTGATGTCGTTACCGCTCTTGTCGGAGATCTTGTATTGGGTGCTGCTGGTGAAGGTCAACGTGTAAGGCTGGCCGTCGGCAAATTGCTTGGTGTAGTCAGTGCCCGATGTCACCAGGCCTGCCGACAACGCGACTTTATTGTCGTTCGGCACCGGCGCCGTCGCAGGCGGAATGATCGCAGGTGCTATCCAGGTAGACTGGGTGCGTCCCGAATTCGCCGCCCCCCCCATGATGCTCTTGCCGGTATCGCCCGCCTGGATCTTCAGCGTGTCCGACACCTGCAGGCTGAGCGGGGTCTCGTCGCCCTGGTAACTATAGGAACCATCGCTGTTGCGGCTATACGGTGGGGTCGCCGTCTTGGACCCGGAAAAAAGATAGCTGCCCGCTGCGTCCTTGCTGTTGAGCAAGCCCAGCACCTGATCCTCTATCGCGCCGATTTCCCCGGCAATCGACTTGCGATCGGCATCGCTCAGCGAGCCGCCCGCACGCAAGGCCAGCTCACTGGCTTTCTGCAGCGCGTCGGTGATCGAACCCAGCACGCTTTCTTCGTTGGTCAGCGAGTTCTTCAAGCTGGTGATGTTGCCGTTGAACTGGCCCAACATGTCTTTCTGCTGCTGCAGCATCAGCAAACGCGCCGCAGCGACCGGGTCATCGGAAGCGGTCTGCACGCGCACGCCGGTGGACGCCTGATCCTGAGCCTTCACCACACTGGAATAATTATCCGAATACTTGGCCGAGCTGGTTTCGAAATATTGAGCAGTGGAAATACGCATCGTCCCAGACTCCCTTAAAGACTATTGATCAGCGTGCTGAAGGTTTCTTGCGCAGCCTTGATGATCTGCGACGACGCGGTGTAGTACTGCTGGAACTTGATCATATCGCCCGCCTCTTCATCCAGGTTGACCTGGGACACCGAGTTGCGCGCATCCTGGTTGGCCTTGAGCAAGGCACCGGTGGCGGTGGTGTCAGTGATGGCGGAGGCGGCCTTGGCGCCGACACTGGAGACCAGGCGGCTGTTGGCCGCCACCAGGCTCACGCCGCCGCCACTGCCATCGGACAAGCCGAGCGTCGGCTTGGTTTGCAGGTCGAGCAGCGCCTGGGCGTTGCGGTTATCGGACTTGCCCGAGGCGTTGAAGGAAAACGTGGTGCTGTCGCCGGCGGCGGGCAAACCGCCAACGGTGGTATCGAACTTGAAGCTCTTGGCCGGCACCAGCAGTGCACCGTTGGCATCGCGCATCGGTACGTCGACGGTGATCTTGTTGCTTTGGCCGGGCACGATGGTGCCAGTGCCGATCGGATTGCCCTGGGCATTGCTGAGCGTGTAGCTCTGAGTGCCGTCCGCCGCAGGCTTGCCGAACACCATCTTCACCGGCATCGAATGTTCGATGCCGGTACGCAGTTGCGCCGTGTCGGCGCCACCGTGAATATCGATCGGCAGGGTCAGGGTCGGCGGAGTAAAGCTGCCGGTGCCTTGATTGGTCTTGCTGCCCTCGCCCAGCAACGGCCCGGCGAACGCGATTTTGTTGGCGTCGGTCAGCGCGGTGCCGATGTTTGCCGCGCCACTGGCGGTGGGGCTGACCTTGAAACTGTCCCCCGCCGCTATCGGCCCCTTGCCATCCAGGGCCAGCGTGAAACCGTCGATCACCGGAGGCGGCGCGGTGTTGGTGTCGAACGCGCCCATGGCCTTGCCGTCGGAACGCACGACGTTGTAGTTGTTGCCGCTGGTAAAGGTCACTTTGTAGTCGTAGGTCGACAGCTTGCTGGTGTCGCTGATGCTCACGTTCAAGTTGCCGGAGCCGCTGCTGTTGCCCATCGCGCCCTGACTGCGCTGGGCGACGGCGGCCGCGCTGTTGATGTCCTTGAACAGCGACGAACCGAAGTCGCCGTTCAGGTCCAGGCCCTGGCCCAGCTGGCTGTTGACGGTATCGGCAGTCGCCAGGGCGATGCGCCCCAGGTCATTGATGGCCGGCATCAATGCGTCGGTGCGATAGCGCAGCAGGCCGCCGATGCTGCCGCCGCTGAGCACGTTGCCCAGGTCGATCGCCGTGCCGCCGCCGGCATTGAGCGCGATGGTGTACTGGCTTGGATCGCTGCTGCCGGGTACCGCCGAAATCGTATTGGCCTGATCGCCCAGCACCAGGGATTGGCCGGTGCCGGTGCTGACGCTGAACACGCCATTTTTTTCACTGGTGGTCACGCCCACCAGTTCATTGAGCGAACGTACCGCTTCGTTGCGTGCATCGAGCAGGTTGGCCGGGGCGCTGCTGCTGGAGCCCTGGGCCAGGGTGATCTGCTTGTTCAGCGAAGCAATCGAGGAGGTCAACTGGTTGACCTGGCCGCTCAGGGTGCCCAACTGGCCGTTGATCGACTGTTTCTGCTCGTTCAACTGGCTGGAAATCGAATTGAAACGGTTGCTCAGGGTCTGGGCGCTGCTCAACAGCACTTGCCGGGCGGACACATCGCTGGGGGTGGCCGCCGACGTCTGCACAGCGGCGAAGAACGCACTGAGTACCGAGGACATGCCGGTGGTCTTGTCCGACAAGGTCTTATCGATGGCGCTGGCCTGGCCGGCATACGCCTTGGCGTCGTTGCTCAGCGCCGTGCTGTTCTGGTAGGCCGCATCGAGGAACTCGTTATACACCCGGCGCACATCCGACAGGGTGGTGCCGCTGCCGATGTACACACCGCCGTAGGGGTTATTGGCATTGGCATTCTGCGTGGTCTGCTGACGCGAATAACCCGAGGTATTGGCGTTGGCGATGTTATTACTCAAGACCGACAGCGATCCTTGAGCGGCATTGAGCCCTGACATCCCGATACTGAGCAAACTCATGGTTCAGACCTTATAAATGTGTGGTTGCGCCAGCGGCAGCGTAGTTCTGGTAACTGTTCATGTTTTTGGCGATCTGCGAAATCTTGCTGGCGTAGGCCGGATCGGTTGCATAACCGGCTTTTTGCAACTCGCGTACAAACTGTTCCGGGTTGTCGGCTGATTTCACAACTTCTTTATACCGATCATTGCTTTGCAGCAGCGTCACGAGGTCATGGAAGCTGTCCTGATAGGAGCTGTAGGAGCGGAACTGCGCCGTCTCCTTAACCATCGCGCCGTCGCGAAACTCGCTGGTGATCGCCCGGGCCTGGCCGCCCTGCCAGCTCTGGCCGGCCTTGATGCCGAACAGGTTGTGACTGCTGCTGCCGTCTTCGGCGCGCATCACCGATTTACCCCAACCGGTTTCCAGGGCGGCCTGGGCCACCAGGTACTTCGGATCGATACCGATACGCGCGGCGGCGGCCTTGGCCATCGGCAGCATGGTGGCGACGAATTCATCCTGCGAGCTGAAGGCCTTCTTCGCCGGTGCCAGCGGTGGCTGGGCAATGGCGCGGCCGTAGACCTGCATCTTCCCGCTTGGTACGGCAACGCTGCGCGCGCTGCTGTTGATCACGTTGTCATCGGCGGCGCTGTTGCGCAGTGGCGCGACCTTGGCCTCGACCTGGGTACTCGGCACGATGCCCGCCAGCAGGCGGTCGGTCAGTTTGCTTGGCAAGGCGATACGGCGCTGGTTCATCAGTTCCATGTCGTTGCTGTGGGACGCAACGGCACCGGCCTTGGGCTCGGCGACGCGGTAAGCCCACAACGGACGCTGTCCATTGGAGCGACCCAACGGCCCCTCAGCCTGGGTGCCGGCGGCAATTTCAGTCGGCACATCGACCTTCTTCACTGTTTCAGCCGTGGCGGGGCCCTGCAAGGTGGCCGCCTGGGCGTCCACCGGCTTGTTCTTCTGCATCTGGCGCATCAGCACGTCCGCCAGGCCAATACCTCCGCCTTCGCGGGACATCGACACCGCCAATTGCTGGTCATACATTTCCTGGTACTGCTTGGCCGCTGACGTGTTCAGCGGGTTGTCCTCGCCCACGGCGTCGGTGGCCGAACGCATGGATTTGAGCATTTCGTTCAAAAACAGCGACTCGAACTCCTGCGCAACCTTGCGCATGTTGCCTTCGCTGTTTTTGCCGTCGCCGACCTTGAGCTGGTTCAGCCGGTTCAGGTCGGAGTAAGCCCCCGAGTCTGCCGAACTGATAAGACCGCTCTTGCGCATATCCATGACCATGGCCTCAGATCACAATCAGGTCGGCTTGCAGGGCGCCGGCCTGTTTCAGGGCTTCGAGGATCGCCATCAAGTCGCCGGGGGCCGCGCCCACCTGGTTCACCGCGCGGACAATCTCATCCAGGGTGGTACCGGGGCCGAACTTGAACATTGGCTTGGCTTCCTGCTGTGCATTGACCCGCGATCGCGGGACCACGGCAGTCTGGCCGTTGGACAAGGGCCCAGGCTGGCTGACGATCGGGTCTTCGGTAATGGTCACGGTCAGGCTGCCGTGGGTCACCGCCGCCGGCGAGACCTTGACGTTCTGCCCGATCACGATGGTGCCGGTGCGCGAATTGATGATGACTTTGGCGATGGCCTGGCCCGGGTCGACCTCAAGGTTTTCCAGGATCGACAGGTAGTCGACGCGCTGGCTTGGGTCCAGCGGCGCGGTGACGCGGATCGAGCCGCCGTCGATGGCCTGGGCCACGCCAGGGCCAAGCATGTCGTTGATCTTGTCGACCACACGCTTGGCGGTGGTGAAGTCGGAACGGTTGAGGTTCAGGGTCAGGCTGTTGCCCTGATTGAAGCCGCTCGGCACGGTGCGTTCAACACTGGCACCACCGGGAATGCGACCGGCCGACGGCACGTTGACGGTGATCTTCGAACCGTCGCGGCCTTCGGCGTCGAACCCGCCCACCACCAGGTTGCCCTGGGCGATGGCGTAGACGTTGCCGTCGATCCCTTTGAGCGGGGTCATCAGCAAGGTGCCGCCCCGCAGGCTTTTGGAGTTACCGATGGACGCAACCGTGATGTCCACCACCTGGCCCGGCTTGGCGAACGCCGGCAAATCGGCACTGATCGACACCGCCGCGACGTTTTTCAGCTGCACGTTGCCCGAACCCGCAGGCACCTTGATACCGAACTGCGACAGCATGTTGTTGAAGGTTTGCAGGGTGAACGGGGTCTGGGTGGTCTGGTCACCCGTACCGCTGAGGCCGACCACCAACCCGTAGCCGATCAACTGGTTGGAGCGCACGCCGGAAATGCTGGCGATGTCTTTCAGGCGTTCGGCCTGGGCGACGGCGCTCAGGGACAGCAACACTACCGCCGCCATCAGTTGCTTGACGTTCAAAATGGCCACCTAGAAAGGGAACAACGGGCTAAGGAAGAAACGGTCGAACCAGCCCGGCTGGCTTGCATCGGCAAACGAACCCGTACCCGAGTAGGTAATGCGCGCATCGGCAATCCGCGTCGACGGCACGGTGTTGTCGGTGGCAATGTCATCGGCGCGGACCATGCCGGCAATGCGCACCAGTTCGTCGCCGGTGTTGAGGGTCATCCATTTTTCACCGCGTATGGCAATGATGCCGTTGGGCAACACGTCGGCCACGGTCACGGTGATCGAACCGGTCAGGGTGTTGCCCTGGGCCGCCGCACTCTTGCCGTTGGTGGCACGGTCGCCGCTGTAACCGGCGTCGAGGCTCAGGTCGCCACTGCCCAACGGGTTATTGGTGTTGGGCACGCCGCCGAACAACGATGTCAGGCCCAGTTTGGCTTTGCTGGTCTTGCCGATCTGCGAGTTGGCATTCTTGCTGGCCTGGGTGCGCTCGTTCAGGGTGATGGTGATGATGTCCCCGACCCGGAACGCCTTGCGGTCGCTGTACAGGTTCTGCTCGAAACCGGCCTGGTAGATCGAGCCATTGTTGGCCGCCGCCGGCAACGGTGTGCGCGGCAACACCGGCGCGTAGTACGGGTCATTGGGTTTCGGCGACGGGGCGACACAGCCCGCAAGCACGGCGATCCCACTCAATGCCAGAACAGAAACAAAGCGATTCATGACCCTAACCTCACGGTGTTACAGGCGCTTGAAGGGCGCCCCATAGACTGATTACAAATTCTGCGTGACGAACGAAAGCATCTTGTCGGCGGTGGAGATCACCTTGGAGTTCATCTCGTAGGCACGCTGGGTGGTGATCATGTTGACCATCTCCTCAACCGTGCTGACGTTGGACGTTTCCAGGGTGCTCTGCAGCGTGGTGCCGAAACCGTTCAAGCCCGGGGTGCCGATTTGCGGCGCGCCGCTGGAGGCGGTTTCGAGGAACAGGTTGTTGCCCATGGCCTGCAGGCCGGCCGGGTTGATGAAGTCGGCGGTTTGCAGGTTGCCGATCACTTGCGACGCGGGGTTACCGGCCACGGTGATGGACACGGTGCCGTCGTTGCCGACGGTGAAGGTCTTGGCGTCCGCCGGAACCACAACGGCAGGCTGCAGGGCGAAACCGTTGGATGTCACGATCTGGCCGTTGGAGTCCAGGTGGAAGGTGCCGTCACGGGTATAGGACGTGGTCCCATCCGGTTGCAGGATCTGGAAGAAACCACGGCCGTTGATCGCCATGTCCAGCGGCTGGCCAGTCTGCTGCAGGTTACCGGCGCTGAAATTCTTCTGGGTGCCGACGATCTGCACACCGGTACCCAGTTGCAGGCCCGACGGCAGCTGGCTGTCCTGGGTCGACTGGGCGCCTGGCTGTTTCTTGATCTGATAGAGCAAGTCCTGGAACTCGGCACGGTCACGTTTGAAGCCCGTGGTCGACACGTTGGCCAAGTTGTTGGAAATGGTGGTCAGGTTGGTGTCCTGGGCGGACAGACCTGTTTTGGCAACCCATAGAGCCGGAAGCATGCTGTTCTCCTCTGTGCGCCTGTTTGTTGGCGCGGTGCTGCGTTGTTTGTTTAAAAGCCGACCAGGGCGATTAGTTCATCTGCATGACACGTGTCATGGCCTGGTCGCCTTCTTTAGCGCTGTTCATCATTTTGATGTGCAGCTCGAACTGCTTGGAGAGCGCCAGCACCGCGGTCATTTCCTCAACGGCATTGACGTTGCTCGCCTGGAGGAAGCCCGAGGTCAACTTGACGTTCGCATCAGCCTGGGCCGGCCTGCCATCCATGGTGTGGATGGTGCCGTCCAAGCCCTTGGTCATGTTCTTGAGGTCGGGCTGGACCATCTTGATGCGGTCCACCTCCGCCATTACCCGTGGGCCTTCGCCCATGGAGCGGATGCTGATGGTGCCGTCCGAACCCACTTCGATTTTCTGCTGGGGCGGCACGGCAATCGGGCCGCCGTTGCCCATGATCGGCATGCCGTTGCCGGCGCGCAGCACGCCCAGCGCGTCCACGTTCATGCTGGCGCTGCGCACGTAGGCTTCGCCGCCATCGGGCGTTTGCACGGCCATCCAGCCGTCGCCGTTGACGGCCACATCCAGGTCACGCCCGGTTTCGATCATCGCGCCGGGGGTGAAGTCCGTGGCCGGCCGCTCGGTCAGGGCAAAGGCCCGCGCCGGAAAGCTGTCACCGAACACCGGCATCGACCGCGCCTGCTCCAGGTCGCGCTGGAAACCATTGGTGGAAATGTTCGCCAGATTGTTGGCATGGGCCTTCTGCGCCAGAGCATTCTGGCTGGCGCCGGTCATTGCCACATAAAGGTACTTGTCCACGCTCTATCCTCTTTCTGACGGACGCTTGCCGCCCACCGATGTACTGAGGAGACTTAAGCAATTTGCGAACCAACTTTTGAAAACAGGTCGGAGCCCAGCAACGGCGGGGGTTTGCGCGAAGGTGTCTGAAAATAGCGAGGGAGGGATAGTCGAAAAAACGGCGGACTACTGCCGCTTTCGGCAACGGCATAGATTAAATGTGGGAGGGGGCTTGCCCCCGATAGCGGTGTGTCAGCCAATAGCAATCTGACTGACGGACTGCCATCGGGGGCAAGTCGAATCGTCGCACCGCCCCTCCCACATTGAGTTATTTATCGGTCTTGAGGATTTTATAGTCGCGCAGTTTGTTGGCGACTGTGGTGTGGGAAACCCCCAGGCGCTTGCCCAGTTGCCGACTGCTCGGATGCTCGGCGTACAGCGCTTCGAGCACCGCCTTTTCAAACCGCCCGACGATGTCTTCCAACCCGCCCTCCAGCGAAAAATCGCCAAGCGGCTGACGCACGCCATAATCGGGCAGGCGAATATGCTCAACCTTGACCGTCCCGCCTTCGCACAACGAAACGGCCTGGAACAGCACGTTTTCCAACTGGCGCACATTGCCTGGCCAGTGGTAGTGGCTGAGCTTGTCCATCGCGGCAGGCGCCAATTTGGGCAGCGGGCAACCGATCTGCCGGCTGGCCTGGTCAAGAAAGTGCTCGACCAATGGCGCCAGCCCATCAAGGCATTCGCGCAACGGCGGGATATGCAGCGAAAGCACGTTCAAGCGGTGATAGAGGTCCTGGCGGAATTCGCCACGGGCGCACAGTTCGGACAAATCGACCTGGGTCGCACAGATCACCCGAACGTCGAGGTACACCTCTTCATCACTGCCCACGCGACGAAAGCATCCGTCCTGCAAAAAGCGCAGCAGCTTTACCTGCAGGCGTGCGCTCATTTCTCCCACGCCGTCGAGAAACAACGTACCGCCCGCCGTCAATTCCAACAGCCCAAGTTTGCCTTCGGCCCGCGCGCCTTCGAATGCACCGGGGCCGTAGCCGAACAGCTCGGTCTCGGCCATCGACTCCGGCAAGCCCGCGCAGTTGAGCGCCATCAAGGGCGATTGCCCACGCGGGCTCGCCAAGTGACAGGCCCGCGCCAGCAATTCCTTGCCGGTACCGGTTTCGCCTTCTATTAATAGAGGCGCATCCAACGGCGCCATGCGCCGCGCCTCACGCACCACCGCCGCCATGACTTTGGAGCTTTGAAAAATGCTGTCGAAGCCGCGCAGTTCCTGCTTGCGTACATTGTAGATACGCTCGCCTACGCGGTCGGCGCGGTGCAGGGTCAATACCGCGCCGGCCATGGCTTCGCTGTCGTCGTGTTCAGAGGATTGCAGCGGTGCGATATCGGCCAGGAACACATCGCCCTTGACCTTGACCCGCAGGCCATTGATGCGCGATTTGCTCGCGCGCACCAGCTCCGGCAAGTCGAAGTCTTCGGCGTAGCGCGACAGCGGAATGCCCGGCACTTCGTCCACACGAACCCCCAGCAACTGCGCCGCCGCACGGTTAGCGGCGACGATCGAGCCGCCCATGTCGATGGACAGCACCGGAAACTCGAGGGCCCCCAGCAGCGCATTGAGCTCCATATGCCGACGCTCGCTGGGCATCAGCCCTACCCTTTTAACGCCGAACACCCCGGCTATCGCCTCGAACTGCGGGCGCAACGCCTGGAACTGCATGTTCACCAGGTTCGGGCAGAACAGGTAGATGGCGTTGCCATGCTCGCCGCCGACCTCACCCTTGGCCACGTTGACGCCGTACTCCACCAGCAGGTTGAGGATGTCCCGCAGGATGCCGATGCGGTTCTGGCAATGCACTTTGATACGCATGAAAAGGCCCGAAAGTGAGTAAGGCGCCGCGCCTTTTTGTCGCTGGGCGCAGAAAGTCGTCAAGATTATGTGACAGTACGCAGGTTTTTCCCAGCCCATGGCTGCGGCGAGCCCTGGATACGTAACGAATAGTTTACGAAATGCGGTAACTTTTCCTACGCAAAGGCTTTTAAACCCGGTGGAAACCCGTCGCGCCCGGGTTATCAATAGAGACACAGCAGGACATAACAAGAACGAATGCCTAGCAGGAGAGCCGTATGAAGCAGACGCACTACGTGGCCCGCGAGCCCGATGCGCAAGGTTTTATCCACTACCCGCCGGAAGAACACGCGGTGTGGAATACCCTGATCACGCGCCAGCTGAAAGTGATTGAGGGCCGTGCCTGCCAGGAATACCTGGACGGCATCGACAAACTCGGCCTGCCCCTGGATCGCATCCCGCAACTGGGCGAAATAAACAAAGTGTTGGCCGACACTACCGGCTGGCAAGTCGCCCGCGTGCCGGCGCTGATCCCCTTCCAGACCTTCTTCGAATTGCTCGCCAGCAAGCAGTTTCCGGTGGCGACCTTTATTCGTACCCGCGAAGAACTGGACTACCTGCAAGAGCCGGATATTTTCCACGAGATCTTCGGCCACTGCCCGCTGCTGACCAACCCCTGGTTCGCCGAATTCACCCACACCTACGGCAAGCTCGGCCTGGCAGCCACCAAGGAGCAACGGGTGTACCTGGCGCGCCTGTACTGGATGACCATCGAGTTCGGCCTGGTGAACACACCCGACGGCCTGCGCATCTACGGTGGCGGCATTCTGTCTTCGCCCAAGGAAAGTGTGTATTGCCTGTCGGATGAGCCTGAGCGCCAGGCGTTCGATCCGCTGGAAGCGATGCGCACGCCCTATCGCATCGACATTCTGCAACCGCTGTACTTCGTATTGCCCGAGCTCAAGCGCCTGTTCGACGTGGCGCAGGAAGACATCATGGGCATGGTCGAGCGTGGTATGCAGTTGGGCCTGCACGCACCGAAATTTCCGCCAAAGCCCAAGGCTGCTTGAGCCGTGCCTTTTTAGGCCAAGTGAGTCTGTTCCCCGGCCCCGCGTTGCTTTAGGGTAGCGCCACTGACCTTCAATCATTCGAATTCAGGACACCTTCATGACCACCTTGAACCAAGCCCATTGCGAAGCCTGCCGCGCCGACGCCCCGCAAGTCAGCGATGAAGAACTGCCGGTGCTGATCAAACAGATCCCCGACTGGAACATCGAAGTGCGCGACAGCGTGATGCAATTGGAAAAGGTTTTCCTGTTCAAGAACTTCAAGTTCGCCCTGGCATTCACCAACGCCGTGGGTGACATCGCCGAAGCCGAAGGCCATCACCCGGGCCTGCTCACCGAATGGGGCAAGGTCACCGTGACCTGGTGGAGCCACTCCATCAAGGGCCTGCACCGCAACGACTTCATCATGGCCGCACGTACCGATGAAGTGGCCAAGAGCGCCGAGGGCCGCAAGTAATGCACTTCGATGCGATTGGCCGCGTGCCCGGCGACCCGATTCTCGGGCTGATGGACCTGTTCGCCCAGGACACCAACCCGGACAAATTCGACCTTGGCGTGGGCGTCTACAAGGACGACCAGGGCCTGACACCGATCCCGGACTCGGTAAAACGTGCCGAGCAGCGCCTGGTCGATACCCAGGCCACCAAGACTTACATTGGTGGGCACGGCAATGCCGCCTTCGGCGCACTGATCAGCGAACTGGTGCTGGGCGCCGATTCGGCGTTGATCGCCGAACGCCGTGCCGGCGCCACCCAGACGCCAGGGGGCACCGGCGCCCTGCGCCTGAGCGCCGACTTTATCGCCCAGAGCCTGCCTGGCCGTGGCGTGTGGCTGAGCAATCCGACCTGGCCGATCCACGAATCCATTTTCGCCAAGGCCGGGCTCAAGGTCAGCCATTACCCGTACGTGGGCAGCGACAATCGCCTGGACGTGGCGGCGATGCTGGCCACCCTGAGCAGTGTGCCCAAGGGCGATGTGGTGCTGCTGCACGCCTGCTGCCACAACCCGACCGGGTTCGACCTGTCCCGGGATGACTGGCGCCAGGTGCTGCAGATTGTGCGCGAGCGCCAATTGCTGCCGCTGATCGACTTTGCCTACCAGGGCTTTGGCGACGGCCTGGAGCAGGACGCCTGGGCGGTGCGCCTGTTTGCCGCCGAGCTGCCGGAAGTATTGATCACCAGTTCGTGCTCGAAGAACTTCGGTTTGTATTGCGACCGCGTGGGTGCATTGATCGTGTGTGCGGCGGATGCCGAGAAGCTCACGGACGTGCGCAGCCAGCTCGCCAATACGGCGCGCAACCTGTGGTCGACGCCGCCGGATCATGGTGCAGCTGTGGTTGCGACCATCCTTGGCGACGCCGAGCTCAAGCAGCAGTGGAGCGACGAAGTCGAAGCCATGCGTTCACGCATCGCGCAACTGCGCGCCGGACTGGTGGAAGCGCTGGCGCCCCACGGCCTGGCCGAGCAGTTTGCCCATATCGGCACCCAGCGCGGGATGTTCTCCTACACCGGGTTGAGTGCCGAGCAGGTCAGGCAACTGCGGGAGAAGCACAGTGTGTACATGGTCAGTTCGGGCCGGGCCAATGTGGCCGGGGCTGATGCCACACGGCTAACGCTACTGGCCCAAGCCATCGCCGACGTCTCCAGCTGACGAAACCGAGGCCAAATGTGGGAGGGCCTTGCCCTAACATGTGTAGGAGCGAGCTTGCTCGCGAAAAACTCACAGGCAACGCGTTCATTCAGGAAGCACGCGTTATCGTTGACGCTTTTCGCGAGCAAGCTCGCTCCTACAGGCGTCAGGGCTTGCCCCCTCCCACATTTGACCCAGTCAAGACTTCAGGTTGTGACCATCTCAGCCTTAAGCAGCGCCTCTTTGGCCTGCGCATCCGCCAACCGATACAACTCGATATGCCCATCCCAGTGCTCGATCAACGCCGTGCACGATTCCACCCAATCCCCGCAGTTCAGGTAATCCACCTCGCCCACCTTGCGGATCTCGGCATGATGGATATGCCCGCACACCACCCCATGCAACTCACGCTTGGTTACCTCGTGGGCGATGGCCTCTTCGAAATCGCTGATAAAACTCACCGCGGTTTTCACCTTGTGCTTCAAGTACGCCGACAGCGACCAATAACCGTAGCCATAGCGCGCCCGCCAATGATTGAGCCAGCGGTTCAGGGTCAGGGTGAATTCGTAGGCCGAGTCACCCAGGAAGGCGAGCCAGCGGTGGTAACGGGTGATCACGTCAAACTGATCGCCGTGAATCACCAGCAGATGACGACCGTCCGCCGTGACATGCACCGCCTCGTCCACCAGTTGGATATTGCCCAGGATCAGCTTGGAATAGCGCCTGAGAAATTCGTCATGGTTACCGGTGACATAGATCACCTCGGTGCCGCGCTTGGCCATGGTCAGCAGGCGACGGATCACATTGGTGTGAGCCTGGGGCCAATACATGCCGCCACGCATTTTCCAACCATCGATAATGTCGCCCACCAGGTACACCTTGTCGGCGTGATAACCCTTGAGAAACTGCGATAGATGCTCGGCCTGGCAGTCCCGAGTGCCCAGATGCACGTCGGAAATCCACAGGGTTCGCACCCGTTGCTTGCGGCTGGGTTTGGCGAATTCGGCACGGGTCATGGGGGTCCCTCGACGCTGTTTTCGCGAGCTTGCGCCCTGGCGGTTAATAGCCCATGACAACTGCGCGTCAGTCTGATGACAACGCTTGGCCGCCCCTAAGCGATGTAGACTGGGGACTTGCCGCCCAGGAGAGCGCAATGAGCCCCAGTCTTACGCTTCGCCAGTACACCGATGCCCCCATCGCCCACAGCCATGACCATGCACAATTGGTGTTTGGCCTGTCCGGGCGCCTGGATTTCGAAGTGGCTGGCTGCGCTGATCAGGTGCAGGCAAGCAGCGTGATGATCCTGCCGTTTGCCGCTCACCACGCCTGCGGCAGCCGCGACGGTAGCCGCTGCCTGGTGCTGGATGTGCCAACCGAGCATTGGCTGCTGCAGACACTGGGTGACCACGCCGATGCCAGTCGCCGCCTGCTCGACCGGCCGGCCCGGCTGGCGCTGGATTCGCGCCAGCATCAGTTGGTGCAATGGCTGGCCGGCAGCCCGATACAGGATCCATTGATCGCCCGGCAAGGCGCGCTGCTGCTGCTCGCCAGCCTCAATCATCCGCAGGCGATGCCACCGCCGGTGCGGCGCCTGCCTTACGCCGCGTTCAACGCGCATATCGAACGCCACGCCGCTCATCCGCTGCATGTCGCGGACCTGGCACGGATTGCCTGCCTGTCGGTGGCGCGCCTGCACGCGCGCTTCATGCTCGAATGCGGGCAGACCCCCATGGATTACGTGCGCCACCAGCGCCTGCAAATGGCATTGACGCTGCTGCGCGAGACGCCGCTGCCCGTGGGTGAGATCGCCGCACGCGTGGGCTACCGCTCGCAAAGTGCCTTCGCTGCCGCCATGTTGCGCGAGTTTGGCGCCTCGCCGGGCACAATGCGGCGAACGTCATAGGAAGAGTTTCGCGCTAAAAATCGCGAGCCGCACGACAGACATCCCTTTCACCCAACCTCTAGACTGATGGTCACTTTCGTTGGCAGGCATCGTAATGACTCCCCGCTCAGCCCTCGGCGCCCTGCATATCGGCGCATTGATGTTCGGCCTTACCGGCGTGTTCGGCAAACTGGCGGCCGCCTCACCGTCCATCATCGTATTCGGGCGTGCCGCGTTTGCGGTGATTGCCCTGGCGGTGTTCGCGCGTTTTGCCAGCAATGCGCCGTGGAAACACCTGCAGATGCGCGACTGGCGCCGCCTGCTGGTCAGCGGCGTGCTGCTTGCCGCGCACTGGGTGACCTTCTTCATCGCCGTCAAGGTCGCCGGGGTGGCGGTGGCGACCCTGGGGTTCGCCGCCTTCCCGGCCTTTACGGTGATCCTTGAAGGGCTGATCTTCCGCGAGCGGATTCGCGCCAATGAAATGGTGCTGGTAGCGCTGGTCAGCATCGGCCTGGTGCTGGTGACCCCGGACTTCAACCTGGCCAGCGACGCCACGGGCGGCTTGCTCTGGGGCATCGCATCGGGGCTGCTGTTCGCCTTGTTGTCATTGAACAACCGCGCCAGCTCCGGACGCATTCCGGCGGTACAGGCCGCGCTGTGCCAGAACGTGGTGGTCGCGGTCTGCCTGTTGCCCGTGGCGGCGCCGGGGCTGGCGGATGTGCGCGCACTGGACTGGCTGTGGATCGGCCTGCTCGGGGTGTTCTGTACCGGCCTGGCCCACAGCCTGTTCGTCGCCAGCCTGGCCGTGATCAAGGCGCGCACCGCCTCGGTGGTGTTTGCCATGGAACCGGTCTACGGCATCACCGTGGCCTGGCTGCTGTTTGCCGAAACGCCTACCCTGCGCATGCTACTGGGTGGCGCGTTGATCATCGTCGCCATCGTGCTGTCCGGCCTGATGGGCAGCGCGAGCCAGGCCAAACAGCCGGTGGCGACCTGACGTCACTGCGTGCGGTCGTTATGCCCCAGGTCGCGCTGCGGGTCGATCTGATCGCGCACACGCTGCTTGAGCACCTTGGCTTCCGGAAAACCGCCATCGGCCTTGCGCTCCCAGATCTGTACAGCGTTGCAGGTGATACGAAACGCGCCGCCGGTTGACGGCTCCAGCGACACCCTGCCCAGGTCCTCGGCAAACGTACTCAACAATTCCTGGGCCAGCCACGCGGCACGCAACAGCCACTGGCACTGGGTGCAATAGGTGATCACGATCTCGGGTTTGCTGGCGGACATAACGTGAAAGGCTCCTGGGTGACAGCGTCAGTGGATCGAGTGGCTATAATACCGGCCTTTATCGCCCAGCCTCGAGATTCATGATGCGCCGCTTGTTGTCCTGCCTGTTCCTGTGCCTGCTTCCCCTTCTCGCCGACGCCGTTGAAAGCCCGCGCCCGAAAATCGGCCTGGTGCTGTCCGGCGGCGCCGCCCGTGGCCTGGCGCATATCGGCGTGCTCAAGGCGCTGGAAGAACAAGGTATCCAGGTCGACGCGATTGCCGGCACCAGCATGGGCGCGGTGATTGGCGGGCTGTACGCCTCGGGCTACAAGATCGACGAGCTGGAAAAACTCGCCCTCAGTATCGACTGGCAACAGGCCCTGTCCGACGCACCGCCCCGGGAAGACGTGCCGTTCAGGCGCAAGCAGGATGACCGCGATTTCCTGGTCAAGCAGAAACTCAGCTTCCGCGACGACGGCAGCCTCGGCCTGCCGCTGGGGGTGATCCAGGGCCAGAACCTGGCGCTGCTGCTGGAAAGCATGTTCGCCCACAGCAGCAACACGCGTAACTTCGACAAGCTGCCGATTCCGTTCCGCGCCGTGGCCACCGACATCACCACCGGCGAAAAAGTCGTGTTCAGCAAGGGCCACCTGCCCCAGGTGATACGCGCCAGCATGTCGATCCCCGCGGTGTTCGCGCCGGTGGAGCTGGATGGGCGGCTGCTGGTCGACGGCGGCATGACCGACAACATTCCCCTGGACGTGGCACGGGACATGGGCGTGGACATCGCCATCGTGGTGGACATCGGCACACCGCTGCGCTCACGCAAGCAATTGGCGACCGTGGTCGATGTGCTCAATCAGTCCATCACTCTGATGACCCGGCGCAATTCCGAGGAACAACTCAAGGCCTTGCACCCCAGGGACGTCTTGATCCAACCGCCCCTGGCCGCCTACGGCGTGACGGATTTCGGACGCGCCAGGGACATGATCGACGCCGGCTACCGCGCCACCCGCGCCCTCGACCTGCGCCTGGCACACCTGCGCCCCGCTGAGCCGGTCGATGCGCAACTGACCGCCGCCCGCACCCCGGGCGAACGCACGCCGATCATCACCGCGATCGACGTGGAAAACGACTCCAAGGTCAGCGACGACGTGATCCGCTACTACATCCGCCAGACGTTGGGCGAACCGCTCAACCTCGGCCGCCTGCAATCGGACATGGGCACGCTGTACGGCCTGGACTACTTCGAGCAGGTGCAATACCGCGTGGTGAAAAAGGGCAAGGACAATACCCTGGTCATCAGCGCGCGCGGCAAACGCAGCGGCACCGACTACCTGCGCCTGGGGCTGAACCTGTCGGATGACATGCGCGGCGACAGCGCCTTCAACCTTGGCGCCAGCTACCGAGTAAACGGGATCAACCGCCTCGGCGCCGAATGGCTGACGCGGGTGCAGATCGGTGACCGCCAGGAGCTGTACAGCGAGTTCTATCAACCGATGGACACCGGCTCGCGCTACTTTGTCGCGCCCTATATCAGGGCTCAGGCGCAGAACGTCGAGCTGACCCTGGACAACGACCCCGTTTCTGAATACCGGCTGGAGCGCTACGGTTTCGGCCTGAACGTCGGACGGCAGATCGGCAACAGCGGTGAAATCCGCTTCGGCGTGGGAGAAGCCTGGGGCAAGGCGGACGTGCGCATCGGCGATCGCAACCTGCCGAGCATGAGCTTCAGCGAGGGTTTCTATGAGTTGAAATACTCGTTCGACTCTTTCGATAACGTCTACTTCCCGCACACCGGCGAAGACATCGGACTGGCCTTCCGTGAGTTCGCACCCGGACTGGGTTCGGACCAGCGCTACCGCCAATGGGAGTTCAAGCTGGACAAAGCCATGAGCCACGGCCCGGACACGCTGATCCTTGGTGGCCGCTACGGACGCACCCTGGATGATTCGGATGTGGTGGTGTCCAGCTTCCTGCTGGGCGGCGCGCGACAATTGTCAGGCTTTCGCGAGGATGCGATCTCGGCCCAGAACATCAGCCTGATGCGCGCGGTGTACTACCGCCGCCTGACGCCGCGCTCGTACCTGCCGCTGGATTTTCCGCTGTACCTCGGGGCCTCGGTGGAACGGGGCCGGGCGTGGAACAACGACAATGCGTTCGACAGCGGCTACATCAACGCGGCAAGCATATTCCTCGGCTTTGATACGCCGCTGGGGCCGTTGAATTTCAGCTATGGGTTCAATGATGACAACCAGAAGGCGGTGTACCTGAACCTCGGCCAGACCTTCTAGAACGCTGCGCAAATCAAATGTGGGAGGGGGCTTGCCCCCGATGGCGGTGTATCAGTCAAAAATGCTCCAACTGCCCCCCCCTCACACATTCTTGATCTTCACTGGAATCAGGACTTTTCCAGATTCGCCAGGATGTGCCCATGGACGCGCATGCATACGCGCAGATCCTCTTCGTCCACCCCCACGAACAGTTCATGGCGCAACGCCGTGGCGATGGTCTCGATCTGGTCGATCAGCGGGCGCGCCGTGTCACACAGCAGGATACGTTTGGCGCGGCGGTCTTCCACGACGGCCTGGCGTTGCACCAGGCCCTGACCTTCCAGGCTGTCGAGCAAACGCGCCAGGGTTGGCCCTTCCACGCCGACACTTTGTGCCAGTTCACGCTGGGTGGGTGCTTCGGTAAAACGGGCCAGGTGCAGCAGCACCAGCCATCGCGCCTGGGACAAGCCCAGCCCCGCCAAGCGGCGGTCCAGCTCGGCGCGCCAACCTCGGGACATTTGCGCCAACTGCATGCCAAAACGGTGTTGATCGGTTAACGGCATAAAAAACTCATGATTTAGACTGAAAATAAAGTGTGGCTAATTATTAGTCAGCTAAGCATGAGCCATGCCAGGAGGCAAGGCCCGGTATGTACTGATTCGTTACATTGTCGTAATCGCCACACTAAATTTCGAATTCCGACTGCAAAGCGGCCCGTACGCAGTACAAAACACCCTCGGGAACCCGTCCGGCAAACAGCGGCGCGATCTGCGCGACAGGTGGCAATTCGCCCTCCCCGTCGAGAAAGGCATCCTGGATTTCGCCAAGCAAATCCTCCGGCAAATCAAGGGCCTGCTCCAGGGACAATTGCTGCTTGCCGATGGCTTCGGCCAGCAACGTATACACATTCTTTTCCGAGCATTGCAGTTGACCGGCGATCTGGATCGGGGTCATGCCGGCGCGGGCCAGGCTGATCAGTTCGTGGCGGATATCGGCGATTTCCTTCGGTGCTTCGGCCTGGCCGCCGAGCACCTCGAGGAAGGCCTGGCCATAACGCTCCAGCTTGCGTGCGCCCACGCCGCTGACCCTGGCCATTTCGGCCATGCTGGTGGGCTGCTCGCGCAGCATCTCGAGCAAGGTCGAGTCGGGGAAGATGACGTAAGGCGGCACGCTGTGCTCCTGCGCCAGCTTGCGCCGCAGGGTCCGCAAGGCTTCCCACTGTTCGCGCTCCTCGCCACGCACCAGCTGGCTGGCCTGGCTGGTGCTGCTCTTGGCGGTGGTCTGCGGCTTGAGGTCGCGGCGCAACTCCAGGCTGACTTCGCCCTTGAGCAAGGGCCGGCAGCTGTCGTTAAGGCGCAGGCCACCGTAGCCCTCGATATCGATGTCGACCAGCCCGCGCGCGACCATCTGGCGGAACAGCGAACGCCATTCGCCTTCGGCGCGGGCCTTGCCGACGCCGTAGACCGAGAGTTTCTCATGGCCGAAGCTGCGGACCTTTTCGTTGTCCTTGCCCAGCAATACATCCACCAGGTGACCGACGCCATAGCGCTGGCCGGTGCGGTAGATCGTCGACAACGCCTGGCGCGCCGGCTCGGTAGCGTCCCAGGTCTGCACGCCATCGATGCAGTTATCGCAGTGGCCGCACGGTTGCGGCATGTCTTCATCGAAATACGCCAGCAGCGTCTGGCGGCGGCAGCGGGTCTCTTCACACAGCGAGAGCATGGCGTCGAGCTTGTGCTGCTCCAGGCGCTTGTGGCGCTCATCGCCTTCGGAGTTCTGCAGCATCTGCTTGAGCATCACCACGTCCTGCAGGCCGTAGACCATCCAGGCATCCGCCGGCAAGCCGTCACGGCCGGCGCGGCCGGTTTCCTGGTAATAGGCCTCAAGAGACTTGGGCAGGTCCATGTGCGCCACGAAACGCACGTTGGATTTGTCGATACCCATGCCGAAGGCGATGGTCGCCACCATGATCAGGCCTTCCTCGTTGAGGAAGCGCTTCTGGTGCGCCGAGCGTGTTTCGTTGGGCAAGCCGGCGTGATAGGGCAACGCCGGATAACCTTGCTCACAGAGGAACGCTGCGACTTCATCGACCTTCTTGCGTGACAGGCAATAAACGATGCCCGCATCGCTGCGCCGCTCAGAGAGAAACGCGAGCAACTGCTTGCGCGGCTGCTCCTTGGGCACGATGCGGTAGAAAATATTCGGGCGGTCAAAGCTCGACAGGAAGCGCTCGGCGTCCTGCAAATGCAGGCGCTCGACGATTTCTTCGCGGGTACGCTTGTCGGCGGTGGCGGTCAGGGCAATACGCGGCACATCGGGGAACAGCTCCGCCAGTTGGCCGAGCTGCAGGTATTCGCGGCGGAAATCGTGGCCCCATTGCGACACACAGTGGGCTTCGTCGATGGCGAACAGGGCGATTTCCAGGCTCTGCAGGAACGCCAGCATGCGCGGCTGCACCAGCCGCTCCGGCGCCAGGTAGAGCATCTTCACTTCGCCGCGCTTGATTCGCGCGGCCAGGTCGCGCTGCTGCTCGGCGCTGAGGGTGGAGTTCAAGGCAGCGGCGGCGACACCCAGTTCTTCCAGGGTGGCGACCTGATCATCCATCAATGCGATCAGCGGCGACACCACCACGGCCAGACCATTGCGCAACAGCGCCGGCACCTGGAAGCACAACGACTTGCCGCCGCCGGTAGGCATCAGGACCAGGGCATCGCCGCCACTGGCCACGCGCTCAATGATCGCACCCTGGCGGCCACGAAAACTGTCGTAGCCGAAGATGTCCTTGAGGACGCGTTGAGCCTGCTCGAGCATGTAAAACTCCAAAATGGTGCGCAAATCCCTCTGTACAGGCTGGCCGAAAAAATCCGCTTTCATGGAAAATAATCCGTAAGCGAAGTTTTCCCGGATTGCCGCATGGCCTGCAGGGGCATCACAAAACGCGGCAGTATACCCGAGCGTTCGTCGGCAAAGGGCGTGACTGACGAATAGACCACCGCTGTTTAAAACCAGGCAAATATGCCGTGCGGCTGGCCTGGGCGCTCAAGAACGCCTAGAATTCAGCATCGTTTATTCCCAAGGTAACTCTTCAATGTCCTTCGCTGAGCAACTAACCCGCCTGCAAGCCTTCCTCGACGCCGATGAGCTGCATGACGAGGCGCTGGACTATGTGGCCGCCCACGGCTACCTGACCGCGCTGTCGATCTGCTCCGAAGTCGTCCCCGACCGTGAGTGGATCGACGCGCTGTTCGCCGAAGAACCCCATTACGCCGACGACGCCCAGCGCGAAGAAATCGAAGCCACCCTGCTGGCGCTCAAGGCCCACATCAGTCGCCAGCTGGCTTCCGATGAAGAGTTCGAGCTGCCGTGCGAACTGGACCTGGGCGACGATCCGGACGACTCCGACCTGCGCGGCTGGTGCATCGGCTTCATGGAAGGCGTGTTCCTGCGCGAAGCCGCCTGGTTCGAAACCGCCGAGGAAGAAGTCAGCGAAATGCTCCTGCCGATCATGGTCGGTTCGGGGCTTTTTGAAGAAGAAGCCGAATTTTCCGATATCGCCGCCGACGCCAACCTGATGGACGACATGATCGTGCAGATCCCGGAAGCCCTCACCGCGCTGTACCTGCTGTGCAACGCGCCTGACGAAAAACCGGCGATCCTCAAACCACGTCACCACTGAGTCGCTAGCCCGTGGACCCCATGGGCAAGCGCTCGCCGCTCCTGCGTTACGCGCTGCTGGCTATCGGCTGGCTGAGCGTAGCGCTCGGGGTGATCGGCATTTTCCTACCGGTATTGCCGACGACCCCCTTTCTCCTGCTGGCTGCCGCCTGCTTCGCTCGAAGCTCCCCGCGCTTCTACCACTGGCTGGTGGAACACCCGCGCCTGGGCCCCTGGATCCGTGATTACCTGGACGGCAATGGCATCCCGCTCAAAGGCAAGGTCTACGCCATCGGCTTGATGTGGCTGAGCATCACCGTGTCCTGCTACCTGGTGCCGTTGCCGTGGGCACGCGGGTTCATGCTGACCAGCGCGGTGCTGGTGACAATTTATATCCTGCGCCAGAAAACCCTGCCCCCTCGCTGAGCCGCGACATCACGTCGCGCTCAGACCTTGGTCGACACTGACTAACCCCAAGCATCATGCGAGACTGTCCGACCGGGCCCGCACCGCCCGGGTGTCCCTATGCTCGGAGTTACCATGACGCTGTCCAGCGGGCTGATCGCCGCCGTTGCCCTGGCCTATATGGCCATTATGTTTGCCATCGCCTTTTACGGTGACCGCCGCCATGCGCCGCTGCCGCCGCGTGTGCGTGCGTGGGTGTATAGCTTGTCGCTGGCGGTGTATTGCACCAGTTGGACGTTCTTCGGCGCGGTGGGCCAGGCGGCCGAACAGCTGTGGGCATTCTTGCCGATCTACCTGGGCCCGGTGCTGTTGCTGGTGCTCGCGCCCTGGGTGCTGCAGAAGATGATTCTGATCAGCAAGCAGGAAAACATCACCTCCATCGCCGACTTTATCGCCGCACGCTACGGCAAATCCCAGTCCCTGGCGGTGGTGGTCGCGTTGATCTGCCTGGTCGGCGTATTGCCTTATATCGCCCTGCAGCTCAAAGGCATCGTGCTCGGCGTGAACCTGTTGATTGGCTCCGGGCCCGACACCACGGGCACGCGGGCCCAGGACACCGCCTTGGTGGTGTCGCTGGTGCTGGCGCTGTTCACCATCGTATTCGGTACCCGCAACCTCGACGCCACCGAACACCACCGGGGCATGGTCCTGGCGATTGCCTTTGAATCGCTGGTCAAGCTGTTCGCGTTTCTGGCGGTCGGCGCGTTTGTAACCTACGGGCTGTACGACGGTTTCGGCGATCTGTTCAGCCAGGCGATGCTCGCACCACGCCTGGAGGAATACTGGAAGGAGACCATCAACTGGCCGTCGATGGTGGTGCAGACCGGCGTCGCGATGATGGCGATCATCTGCCTGCCTCGGCAATTTCATGTGACGGTGGTGGAGAATATCGACCCGCAGGACTTGCGCCTGGCCAAGTGGGTGTTCCCGGCTTATTTGATCCTTGCCGCGCTGTTCGTGATCCCCATTGCCCTCGGTGGCAAGATGCTGTTGCCAGGCTCGGTGCTGCCCGATTCCTACGTGATCAGCCTGCCGATGGCCGAAGCCCACCCGGCCCTCGCCGTACTGGCCTTTATCGGCGGCGCCTCGGCGGCCACCGGCATGGTGATCGTGGCCAGCATTGCCTTGTCGACCATGGTTTCCAACGACATGCTGCTGCCCTGGCTGTTGCGCCGCTCCAGCGCCGAACGGCCCTTCGAAGTGTTCCGCCACTGGATGCTGTCGGTGCGCCGGGTCAGCATTGTGATCATCCTGCTGCTGGCCTATGTGAGTTACCGACTGCTGGGTTCCACCGCGAGCCTGGCGACCATCGGCCAGATCGCGTTTGCCGCCGTGACCCAGCTGGCACCGGCAATGCTCGGTGCGCTGTACTGGAAACAGGCCAACCGGCGTGGGGTATTTGCAGGGTTGGCGGCGGGTACGTTCCTGTGGTTCTACACCCTGGTCCTACCGGTTACCGCGAAAAGCCTGGGCTGGTCGCTGAGCCTTTTCCCCGGCCTCACCTGGATGCACTCGCATCCCTTCGGCTTTTCCGTGACCTCGCTGACCTTGGGCACCGTGTTCTCCCTGGCGGGTAATTTCACGTTGTTTGTATGGGTGTCGATGCTGTCGCGCACGCGGGTCTCCGAGCATTGGCAGGCCGGCCGCTTTATCGGTCAGGAAATCAGCCAGCGCGCCAGCGCCCGTTCCATGTTGTCGGTACAGATCAGCGACCTGCTCAGCCTGTCGGCGCGCTTTGTCGGTGAAGAACGGGCCCAGCAGAGCTTTATCCGGTTTGCCTATCGCCAGGGCAAAGGCTTCAACCCCAACCAGAATGCCGACAACGACTGGATCGCTCATACCGAGCGTTTGCTGGCCGGCGTACTCGGCGCGTCGTCCACGCGCGCCGTGGTCAAAGCCGCCATTGAAGGGCGGGACATGCAGCTGGAGGACGTGGTACGCATCGCCGACGAAGCGTCCGAGGTGCTGCAATTCAACCGCGCCCTGCTGCAGGGTGCGATCGAAAACATCACCCAGGGCATCAGCGTGGTGGATCAGTCGCTCAAGCTGGTGGCCTGGAACCGGCGCTACCTGGAACTGTTCAACTACCCCGACGGCCTGATCAGTGTCGGTCGGCCGATTGCCGACATCATCCGCTACAACGCCGAGCGCGGCCTGTGCGGCCCCGGTGAGGCACAAGTGCATGTGGCGCGACGCCTGCACTGGATGCGCCAGGGCCGTGCGCACACGTCAGAGCGGCTGTTTCCCAACGGACGGGTAATCGAATTGATCGGCAACCCGATGCCAGGCGGCGGGTTTGTCATGAGTTTCACCGACATTACCGCGTTCCGCGAAGCCGAACAGGCGCTGACCGAGGCCAACGAAGGCCTGGAGCAACGGGTGACCGAGCGCACCCATGAACTGTCGCAGCTCAACGTCGCGTTGACAGAGGCCAAGGGCGTGGCCGAATCCGCCAGCCAGTCGAAGACCCGCTTTCTGGCCGCCGTCAGCCACGACTTGATGCAACCGCTGAACGCCGCACGCCTGTTCTCCGCCGCCCTGTCCCATCAGCATGAAGGCCTTTCCAGCGAAGCCCGGCAGCTGGTGCAGCACTTGGACAGTTCGTTGCGCTCGGCCGAGGATCTGATCAGCGACTTGCTGGATATCTCGCGCCTGGAAAACGGCAAGATCAATCCACAACGCCAGCCGTTCGTCCTCAACGAGTTATTCGACACCCTGGGCGCCGAATTCAAGGCATTGGCCCAGGAGCAAGGCTTGCGCTTTCGTTTGCGCGGCAGTCGCCTGCGGGTGGACAGCGACATCAAGTTGCTGCGACGGATCCTGCAGAATTTCCTGACCAACGCCTTTCGTTATGCCGACGGGCCGGTACTGCTGGGCGTACGTCGCCGCCAGGGCCAGTTGTGCCTGGAAGTCTGGGACCGCGGCCCCGGCATCCCGCTGGATAAACAGAAAGTGATTTTCGAAGAATTCAAGCGCCTGGACAGTCACCAAACCCGCGCCGAAAAGGGCCTGGGCCTGGGCCTGGCGATTGCCGACGGCCTGTGCCGCGTGCTGGGCCATCGCCTGAGCGTACGCTCGTGGCCGGGCAAGGGCAGCGTGTTCAGCGTGCGTGTGCCGTTGGCGCGTAACCAGACTGCGGCACCGGTCAAGGCCGCGCAGGAAAATGGCCTGCCACTCAGCGGCGCGCACATACTGTGCGTGGATAACGAAGAAAGCATCCTGATCGGCATGCGCAGCTTGCTGACACGCTGGGGTTGCGAGGTGTGGACCGCCACTGACCAGGCGCAATGCGCGGCCCTGTTGGCTGAAGGCATGCGCCCGCAACTCGCGTTGGTGGATTACCACCTGGACCACGGCGAGACCGGTACTGAATTGATGGGTTGGCTGCGCGCGCAATTGGCCGAGCCGATTCCCGGCGTGGTCATCAGTGCCGATGGGCGTGCGGAGATGGTGGCCAAGGTGCATGCGGCGGGGCTGGATTACCTGGCCAAGCCGGTGAAACCGGCGGCGTTGCGGGCGCTGTTGAGTCGGCATTTGCCCCTCTAACAGGGTTGTACTGAGTCAAATGTGGGAGGGGGCTTGCCCCCGATGGGGGCCTCTGGGCCGACTAGGATGTTGGATCAGATCGAGTACATATCCATTATTTAGGTAACGGCCACTTAGGGTTCCGCCCTTACGGCGGCTCACTTTTGAAAAGCGCAAAAGTAAGCAAAACGCTCTTGCCCCACCACTCGGCACCTCGCTAATGCTCGGTGTGCCCTCACTCCGGCTTGAATCCGTGGGCCGCCGCCACGCGCCATCCATGGCGCGGGGCGGCTAACCCGGCGTCCTGCCGGGTTACCCACGGATTCAAGCCTGCGTTCGGCCAGCGTGGTTTAACGGGGCGCCTGAGATCAAGATCAAAAGCAGGTCAAGATCAAGGGCGACTCGCTTCGCATCGTGGTTACGGTTGGGCGCTGCTGAGTTGTGTAGATATCTATGGCCATCGGGGGCAAGCCCCCTCCCACATTTTGATCTGCGTTTTCATTCGGGTAGATGCGCCACGCCGTCAGAATCGGTCATTGCCCTTTCAAGCAAATCCGCCGGCAAACTCTTGCTCGCTCGGGCACCGAGCAGTCTCAACTGCTCGGTGCGACTGACCAGATTCCCGCGTCCGTCCGTCAGTTTGTTGCGCGCTGCGCTGTAAGCCTTATCCAACTGTTGCAGGCGATTACCCACTTCGTCCAGATCCTGGATAAACAGCACGAACTTGTCATACAACCAACCGGCGCGCTCGGCGATTTCCCGCGCGTTCTGGCTCTGACGCTCCTGCTTCCACAGGCTGTCGATCACCCGCAGGGTGGCCAGCAAGGTGGTCGGGCTGACAATGACGATATGGCGATCAAAGGCTTCCTGGAACAGGTTCGGCTCGGCTTGCAGCGCTGCGGAAAACGCCGCTTCGATCGGCACGAACAACAGCACGAAATCCAGGCTGTGCAAGCCTTCCAGGCGTTTGTAATCCTTGCCGGCCAAGCCTTTGACGTGATTGCGCAAGGACAGCACATGCTGTTTCAACGCCGCCTGGCCAATCACCTCGTCATCCGCTGCGACGTACTGCTGGTAGGCGGTCAGGCTGACCTTGGAGTCCACCACCACCTGCTTGTCGCCCGGCAACATGATCAGCACGTCCGGCTGGAAGCGTTCGCCATCCGGGCCCTTGAGGCTGACCTGGGTCTGATACTCGCGACCTTTTTCCAGCCCCGCATGTTCCAGCACCCGCTCGAGGATCAGTTCGCCCCAGTTACCCTGGGTTTTCTGGCCTTTAAGGGCGCGGGTCAGGTTGGTGGCTTCGTCCGACAGGCGCAGGTTCAATTGCTGCAGGCGTTCAAGCTCCTTGGCCAGGGAAAAGCGTTCGCGGGCTTCGTTCTGGTAGCTTTCTTCAACGCGCTTCTCGAAGGACTGGATGCGTTCCTTGAGCGGGTCGAGTAACTGCCCGAGACGCTCCTGGCTGGTTTCGGCAAAGCGTTGTTCGCGCTCGTCGAAAATCTTCCCGGCGAGTTCGGCGAACTGCGCGCGCAGCTCATCGCGGGAACCTTGCAGGTCGGCGAGACGTTGTTGATGGCTGTCCTGCTGTTCCCGCAGCTCGGCGCGCAGGGCCGCGGCCAGGGCGTCAAGGCGGCGCAGTTCGGTTTCCTTGGCGCTGCGGTCGATATTCCAGGCGTGGGCGGCGTCGCGGGCGTTATCGCGGTCGATCTGCAACAGCTCGACTTCGCGGCGTACCGCAGCCAGGTCGGCCTGCTTGGCGGCATTGGCCTGGCTCAGATCGCTGATCTCGTCGCGGCTGGCATCCAACTGCGCGGCAAGCCCTTCCTGGGCCAGTTGCGCGGTGGCCAGGCGCTCTTCCAGCAACTCCCAGCCGGTGGTGCGCGCGGTCAGCCGCCGTTGAAGCTGCCAGCACCACGCCAGTAACGGCAGGGCTGCGCCCGCAAGGCCGAGGGCGACACTGGTCCAGTCGAACACCATAGTCATTTCTGCCTTCACCCAAAAACAGCAAGGTTAACCAAGCAAGGCACGGGAGGACAGCTCAGTCTTCGACCTGGCCCAATTCGCGCTGGGCGCGGCGATCACCGGCACGGGCCGCCGAACGCAGCAGGTCCTGGCCGATACGCCGGTCGCGGGCATTTCCGCATTCACGGCACATCAGTTGGCCCAGGCGGCTCTGCGCGGCCACCACGCCTTCACGGGCAGGCTGCTTGAGCAGACGGCCGGCCAAGTGCTTGATGTTGGTACTCTGCCCCAGGCGCGGGCTGTCGAGCAGCCACAAGGCGACTTTCAACGAGAAGCGCTTGGGCGCGGTAACAGTTTGGGGAGTGTCGGTAACAGAAGGTGATACTGAGCGAAACTTCATAAAGCACTGTGGGGCAGACCGGAAGGCGCGCCACTCTACTCTTTTTTTCGTACAGGTAAAGCTGAAAAAACGCTGCACGCCCGTTCTAGAGCAAGCGCTTGGGACAATCCACAGAAGCTGTGGATAACTCAGTGGACAACCCCGCTTTAACTCGCGCAAAGCCCCATGGAACGGGGGCCGCAGTCAAACTGACGATTTTTTCACCAATAAAAAAAAGCCAGATTTTTCATTGACTTAAATTTTGATTGCAGGCAAATGAGCGGGCTCCAGGGCCGCTGCCCCTGAAGTTACACAAGCTGCGACAAATGTGCACAACTACCCAGTCAATGGTTATATCGCGGGTCTTTTTGCTCCGACAGGCCGGGAAAATGTTACTGCCTGCAGGCCTGGGGACTTTTCAAAGCGGTCGCCGCTCGCCACACTTCTCCACCGACAACGCAACCGTGCAGGGCCGATGAAAGGAATTCTGTTATTCGCCACGTTGCTGCTGGCCATTTGTGCGACATCCCTGGCCATCAATGCGCTGTTACCGTCCCCGGACGGCGCGCTGTTTGCCATCGCTATCCTGGTATCCGCCGCTCTGACCGCATCAAGTCTGTGCATCGAACTGGGAGAAGGCGGGATCGGCGACATGCGTGATGTCATTCGGGTCATCGAGACCGGCAAGTCCTTGAGGCTGACCCTCGCCGCCTACGCACTCGGTTGTACGTTGGCCGCGTCGATCACCGTGCTGGTCTATCGCGGGCTGCTGGGGGGCTGATCGGGATTTTTTTTACGGGACCACTTCCCTTCCCTGTTTCGATCCGTTACTATCCGCGGCGTTAGTACCAAGCTGAAAGTCAATTCTGGTCGAACATATCCCTGAATCACATGGGATCGACCACCTCGATGGTTTCCAGGTATCACTTGCGACGACACGGCCTTTGAACAAGCAAAGGGTGTCGCGAAGTCTCCATACTCTGACCGAACCAACCTGCAAATTGATCAGGATCTTCACCCGGGGCCCAGAACCTTTGCCCCTGTTGTGTTGCCTGCCCTCCTAAGTACCTACCTGCCAGCCCAAGCGCGCCTCATTCAATAGCGCTTCAAACTGGCTGCTTTGTTCCAGTCGGGTTCTTCGTTTGATCAATGGTGATCAACGTCACTGGAACGTTTTAATACGGCACGGTTCTTATCTGTGTCATTTGTAGGAACACCCATAATATGAACGCTCAAATCCATACTCAGGATGCCATTCGCACCCTCACCAATGCTTTTGCCCCAATGAACTGCCTGATCATGGCCGCTCGCAAAGGCTGCTTCAGCTTCACCCTGGTCAACGAACACGGCATCGCGCGTCACAGCGAACGCCTGTACCCCGATCAATACTCCAGCGCTGAACCGCTGCAGGCCGTGATCGAGCGTACCCGTCAGGCATTGATTGCCTGATCGACCCGAGTCGCTGAAACACAAAACCCTGTCTGAAAAACAGGGTTTTTTATTGCCTGGAATTCACCCAAAAAATTCTTACTAATCACAAATAGATATAAACGTTATAACCGAATAACAAAGATGTTTTAAAAACAGTCCTTTACAGGTTGAATATGACACTACACTTCAACTCAAGCGGCATGATCCGCTTGCGACGGGCCTGAGATCCGATTCACCGCTGCCAAGCCCGCCTTCTCGGGCCCGTCATTATTAAAAATATTTCACCCTCAAGAACGTTTGTGAGATTTCTCCCAGGCCCGGCAAACCTGTGTCTGACCCATGAAACACACGACCTGCTGACCGGGCAATTTGCAAGATTCGCCAAAAAACCGCAAATCTGGTCGGATTGTCCTACAAAACCGCTCTATCTCCTGCATTACAGCCTATAGCGCGATGTGAAATTTATTGATACTTTCCGCAGCGGTGATCACACGGAGTTCTAATAATGAAAAAAGTAATGCTCAAGACCACACTTAGCCTCGCCGTTGCCATGGCCTCCTCCCAACTGTTCGCCAGCGGCTTCGCCCTGAACGAACAGAGCGTCAGCGGAATGGGTACTGGTTTCGCGGGTCGCTCTTCTTCTGCCGATGATGCAAGCACTGTGTATGGCAACCCTGCCGGTATGGCTCGCCTGAGCGGCCAGCAGGTGACCGGCGGTGTCGCGGCCATCGATGCGTCCACTGACCTGAGCAATACCAGCGGTCGCTCCAGTGGCAGCAACAAGGGCGATATGGTGCCGTTCACCGCCGTCCCTTTCGGTTTCTACACCAATAAACTCAACGATCAGTGGGCTGTGGGTTTCGGCGTCTATGCGCCGTTCGGCCTGGTGACTGACTACGAAAGCGGCTTCCAGGGCCGTGGCTTCGGCAGCAAGAGCGAAGTGAAAGTCATCACTTTGCAACCGACTGTCAGCTACGCCTTCAACGATCGCGTTTCCGTGGGTTTTGGCCCGACCATCAACCGCATTGCCGGTACCCTGGAATCGGACCTGACGCTGAACCCTCGCGCGCCCGACACCAATATCAAGATCAAGGGTGACGACACCGCGCTGGGCTTCAACATCGGCGTACTGGTACAAGCCACCGATACCACCCGCGTCGGCCTGACCTACCACTCCAAGGTCAGCTACAAGCTGGACGGCCACACCGAAGTCACCGCACCGACCGCGACTTCGCCGTTCCTGCGCAGCAATCGCTACGACGCCTCGCTGAAGATCGACACGCCTGAGTCCTACGACCTGTCGGTGACCCAGGACCTGACCGATGCGTGGAAGCTCTACGCCGGTGCAACCTGGACTCGCTGGAGCCGCCTGAAAGACATCACCGTCAAGAACGAAGGCGTGACTGCCGGAGCGGGTGGCGCGCTGGCCCCCGGCCTGGTCAGCACCATCAAGGAAGACCAGAACTGGCATGACACCTGGGCGTACGCCGTGGGTACTTCGTACCAGCTGACCAAACAGGTGGTACTGCGTACCGGCCTGACGTTCGACCAGTCGCCGACCAACAACACGGATCGCTCGCCGCGCATTCCTACCGGCGACCGCACCATCTTCAGTCTGGGCCTGGGCTACGAGGTCATGCCGAACATGACCATCGACGTGGCTTACTCCTACCTGAAGGAAGAGGACGTCAAGGTTGCACGCGCCAACCAACTGGCCAGCTACAACGCCAAGTATGAGAACAGTGCCAACGGTTTCGGCCTGGGCATGACCTACCGCTTCTGATTCATCGCGGTATAAAAAAGCCCCGCCTCCTGCAAAGGAGGCGGGGCTTTTTAATGGACGATCCTGTATGTGATTGATCGTTCCCACGCTCCGCGTGGGAATGCATCCTGTGACGCTCCGCGTCACCGTTGCGCAAGTGCCGGATCTTGTCCTGAAAGCAGGACGCGGAGCGTCCCGGGCGGCATTCCCACGCTCCGCGTGGGAACGATCATGACTTGCTATCAGGGCTTGGAAGCGATCGCCTGCTCCACTGCCTTGATCAGCTCGGGACTGTCAGGCTTGGTCAGGCTGGAAAAATTGGCAATCACCTTGCCTTGGCGATCCACCACGTACTTGTAGAAATTCCACTTCGGCGGCGTGTCGGTCTGCTGCGCCAGGCTCTTGAACAGGTGCACCGCGTCCGGCCCCTTGACCTTCTGCGGCTCGGTCATGGTGAAGGTCACGCCGTAATTGACGTAGCAGACCTTGGCGGTTTCCTCACCGGTCTTGGCCTCCTGCTTAAAGTCGTCGGAAGGCACGCCAATCACCTCCAGCCCTTCGCCCTTATAGCGCTGATACAAGGCTTCGAGGCCTTTGAATTGGGGAGCGAAGCCGCAGAAGCTCGCCGTATTGACGATCACCAAAGGCTTGCCTGCAAAACGCTGGCACAGGTCAATGGATTCCTTGGCCCGCAGCTTGGGCAATTGGCCCTCCAGCAACGGCGGGCATCCGGCGGCCAGGGCCACACTGCCAGCAGCCATCAGGACGGGTACAGCGAGCCAGCGCATCAACATATCAAAGGTCCTTGATTCGGTTCAGACACAGAACTTAACAGATCGCCATGCCCAACTGCATCAACGCCAGGCCGCCTTGCTGCCAGCCCCACCAGGCCAACAGCAACACCACCAGCGCCACCGCCAGGATCACGCACCGCAGTGCTGCACTCATGCCGCCTCCATTTGCGCCTGAATGCGCGCCACCGGCCGCTCACGCACCGGCCAGTTCAGGGCCGCCGCGAGCAGGCTGAGCAAAATTGCCACCTGCCAGATCAAGTCATAGCTACCGGTTCGATCATAGACCACCCCGCCCAACCAGCCACCGAGAAACGAGCCGAGTTGATGGAACAGGAACACAATCCCACCCAGCATCGAAAGGTTTCGCACGCCAAACAAGGTGGCAACCGTGCCGTTGGTCAGCGGTACGGTGGACAACCAGAGGAAGCCCATGGCCATGCCAAACAGGTAAGCCGTGACCTCGGTGACCGGCGCCCACAGGAACAGCCCGATCACCACCGCACGCAGCAGGTAAAGGCCGGTGAGCAAACGCGGCTTGGACATGCGCCCACCCAGCCAGCCGGCGGTGTAGGTGCCGAACACATTGAACAGGCCGATCAAGGCCAGCACCGTGGTGCCCACCGTGGCCGGCAGATGCTGGTCCACCAGGTACGCCGGCAGATGCACACCGATAAACACCACCTGGAATCCGCAGACGAAAAAGCCGAAGGCCAGCAGCCAGAACCCGGAGTGGGAGCACGCCTCCTTCAACGCTTCGCGCAGGGTTTGTTGACCGAGCGTCACCGGCAGCGGTTTGTCCTTGAGCATGGCCACCAGCGGCAGGATCAACGCCACCATCAAGCCCAGTGCCAGCAGCGCCGCCGACCAGCCCAGCCAACCAATCAAGCCGAGGGTGCCAGGCACCATGGCGAACTGGCCAAAGGAGCCGGCGGCGCTGGCGATGCCCATGGCCATGCTGCGTTTCTCCGGTGCGACGGCACGGCCGACCACGCCGAGAATCACTGAAAACGACGTGCCGGACAGGCCGATGCCAATCAGCAACCCGGCACTCAGGGACAATGACCACGCCGAATCCGACATGCCCATCAGCACCAGTCCCACGGCGTACAACACACCGCCGACGAACACCGCCCTGGTCGCGCCGAAGCGGTCGGCCAAGGCCCCGGTGAACGGCTGTGCCAGGCCCCAGATCAGGTTCTGCAAGGCAATGGCAAAAGCGAACGTCTCACGCCCCCAGCCGAATTCGCTGCTCATCGGCGCCAGGAATAGCCCAAAGCCATGCCGCACGCCCAACGACAACGCCAGGATCAGCGCACTCCCCAAAAGAACCCAGCCACTGGTGCGCCACATCGAGGTCATTTCTTATTCTCCGTCGCGGGTATATACCCGCTTGTAGCCGAACAAACCGCCGTTCAGGCAAGTTCATCCAGCAAGGCCAACAGGGTTTCGCGCTTTTGCGCGCCAAGCTGATCGATCAATTTCTGTTGCGCCGCTTCCCATGCCGGCAGAGCCGCCGCCAAACGCTGCTGGCCCGCCTCGGTCAATACCACCAGGCGATTGCGCAGGTCATCACCCTCGACCAACCGCACCAGGCCGTCACCTTCGAGGACGCGCAGATTGCGCCCCAGGGTGCTGCGGTCCAGGCCCATCGCTTCGGCCAGGCTGGAAATGCTCGGCTGATCGAGACGTTGCAGGTTGCACAGCAAGGAATACTGCGCAACGTTGATCCCGAAGCCGTCGAGGGCGCCGTCGTAATGCCTGCTGACGCCACGGGCGGCGCGTCGCAGGTTGGTGCATAAACATTGGGAGGCAAGCATGGAGCGTGTATATACCCGGAGTTGTGCAAATGCAAGAAAGTGTTACAACGCCAGTCCAATCAGCACCGCCGTTTCCAGCAGTTCCAGCAGTGCGCCGGCAGTATCGCCGGTGGTACCACCGAGGCGCTTGACCATCACCTGGCGCAACCCGATAAAACACACTGCGGCGAGCAATACCGCCAGCCCCCCGTTGAACCCGCCGATCAGGATGCAGGCCAGTCCACTGAGGATCAGCACCTGCTGGCCGACAACCCTGGGTAAATGATCCGACAGCGCCTGACCCAATCCACCCGCGCGCACATAACGCGTAGTGAGAAACAGCGCCAGCATCGACGCCCGGCCGATCAGCGGCGCGAGAATCAGCGCAGCACCATTGTGCTGCTCGATCAGCGTCACCAGCGCGGTGAACTTGAGCAGCACCACCAGGCCCAGGGTGACCACGGCAATGGGCCCGCTGCGTGGGTCCTTCATGATAGTGAGGGTGCGTTCACGGTCACCAAAACCACCCAGCCAAGCGTCGGCGCTGTCGGCCAGGCCGTCCAGGTGCAGGCCGCCGCTGAGCAGCACCCAGGCGCTCAACAGCAGCGCGGCGTGCAGCAACAGTGGCGTGCCCGTCAACAACGTGTTCAGGCCCCACAGCAGCACGCCGAACAGCACGCCCACCAGCGGATAAAACAGCAACGAACGCCCCAGTTCCTGAGGTTGCGGCATGCCCGGCAGGCGAATCGGCAGGCTGCTTAGGAACTGCAAGGCGATCCAGAATGGCAGCATGGTCAGCCTCCTTCCTTCAACGTGCCATCGGTCGCGACTTGCAAGTTGAACAGCCCGCCATGGCCGACTTCGACATTCAGCAATTGTTCTCGAGGCAAACCCCGCGCGCGCGCCAACAGCAGCCGCATCACGCCACCGTGGCTGATCAACAGCACGCGCTCACCGGCATGGGCCTGGCGCAGACGTGAGACAGCACCAAGCACCCGCTCGGAAAACGCGCCCACCGGCTCACCTTGCGGCGGCGTAAAACTGTAGGGGTCCGCCCAGAACAAGCCCAGGCCCTCGGCATCGGTTTCCATCAACGCCGCCGCGCTCTGCCCTTCCCAGGCGCCGAAGTGCAGCTCCTGCAGGTCTTTTTCCAGGCTGACCGGAAGGTTGAGACGCTCGCCCAGCTCCTGGGCAAAGCGCGCGCAGCGTTGCAACGGCGAACTGATCAGCCGGTCCCACGGCCCCCGCCCTGCGACTGCGGCGCGCATCTGTTCCCAGCCTTTGGCCGTCAGGGCGTCATCCAGGCTACCGCGCAGGCCGCCGCCCAATTCGGTTTCACCGTGGCGCAGCACATCCAGGTGCAACGTCATGCGGGACGGTCCGCCACGGCCGCTTCGGCGAAGGTCGCCATCTGCCCGTGCAGTGCACAGGCCAGGCGCAACAGCGGT
>NZ_CVTO01000008.1:0-50866 GCF_900004715.1 Pseudomonas sp. 24 E 13 | reverse complement strand
ATCGCCGATGGTAGTGTGGGGTTTCCCCATGTGAGAGTAGGTCATCGTCAAGATTAAATTCCAGAACCCCAATTGCGAAAGCAGTTGGGGTTTTGTTTTGGGCGGTCGAAAATGATAAGAGCGCTCACCGCGGCCTGGGGAAGTGCGGCCTTTCTATGCAATGCCTCTTCGCATGGCTATCATGCGTGCCTCATTGTGAGGCGATACCTGCATGCTTACGCTGTTAGAACTTCTGAAAGATGGCCGATTCCATTCCGGAGAGGCGCTGGGTGCCGCCCTGGGCGTTAGTCGCAGTGCCGTGTGGAAGCAGCTTCAGCTTCTTGAGGCCGAATTGAATCTACCTATTCATAAGGTGCGTGGTAAGGGGTACCAGTTAGCGTCGCCATTGGTGTTTCTGAATGCTGAAGGGATTACGCGAAGTGCAGCGTCGTTGTCCTGGCCCATCCATATCTACGACTCGATTGATTCCACCAACGCAGAGGCGTTGCGCATGGTTGATGTCGCGCGGGCTGTGCCTTTCCTGGTATTAGCTGAGCAGCAAATGGCTGGGCGCGGTAGGCGCGGCCGAAAGTGGGTCAGCCCGTTCGCCCAAAACATCTATTACAGCCTGGTACTGCGTATTGAGGATGGCCTCCGGCAACTGGAAGGGCTAAGTCTTGTTGTTGGCTTGGCGGTCATTCAGGCTCTGCGAGAGTCGGGTGTTCAGGATGCCGTCTTGAAATGGCCCAATGACGTATTGGTCGGGCGCAAGAAAATCGCGGGGATATTGCTGGAGTTGGTTGGGGATCCGGCGGATATCTGTCACGTGGTAATCGGTATCGGGATCAACGTGAATATGCAGAGGGCTGCCGAGGTTGATCAGCAATGGACATCGGTGCAGCTCGAGACTGGATCTGCTGCTGACCGTAATGCTCTGGTGGCCCAGGTCAGCCTGCAACTGCAGCGCTACCTCGATCGACACAGGGTATCTGGCTTTGCGGCCCTCCAGGAGGAATGGGAGCAAAATCATGCGTGGCAAGGGCGCGCGGTATCACTTATCGCGGGTGTGAATCGTGTTGATGGAGTAGTGCTCGGTGTTGATCGTCAAGGAGCGTTGCGCCTGGACGTAGACGGTGTCGAAAAAACATACAGCGGTGGTGAGTTAAGCCTGAGGTTGCGTGATGATTCTTGAGCTCGACTGTGGGAATAGCTTTATCAAATGGCGAGTGCTGAATCTCGACAGGGTGAGCGCCTTTGCGGAGGGCGTGGTCGGTTCGAATGTGGCATTGATTGAGAGTTTGAATGCGGTGCCGGACATGGCACTGACGCGTTGTCGACTGGTGAGTGTTCGCGCCCTGGAGGAAACGGACAAGCTGGTCGAGACGTTGATTGACGCTTTTGGCATTACGGTCTCGTGTGCGACGTCCGCGGTGGAAATGGCGGGCGTTCGCAATGGCTATGAGGACTTCGAGCGGCTTGGCCTGGACCGTTGGCTGGCGATCCTTGGAGGGTACAAGCTAGCGTCCGGCCCCTGCCTGGTGTTGGATTTTGGCACGGCGGCGACTGCAGATTTCATTGATGCCGATGGCAAGCATTTGGGAGGCTTCATTTGTCCTGGCCTGCCGCTTATGCGCAACCAGTTGCGTACCCATACGCGCAAGATACGCTACGACGATGCGTCCGCTGAGCGCGCTCTGGAGCGCCTGTCGCCCGGGCGTACAACGGTCGAGGCGGTCGAGCGTGGCTGTACGCTGATGCTGAGAGGGTTTGTGCTCACCCAGATCGAGCTCGCCAGGAGTTATTGGGGAGATAGCTTCACGGTATTCCTGACTGGCGGAGATGCTGACCTGGTCTTTGACGCTGTGCCGCAGGCACGGCTTGTGCCGGATCTGGTATTTATTGGCCTGGCAATGGCGTGCCCTTTGCCCTGAGGTGCTTATGCGTTGGTTGTTTCTGCTTCTACTGATTCTTAATGTCTTCTATTACATATGGCATCAGCAAGAGGCGCCGTTGCGCGCCAAGGATGTCACTCCTCTGAGTCTTTATCGTGGCTCCCAGCAGGATATAAAACTGCTGAGTGAATCTTCCGATTCGGTGGCTCGCAGGGATCGTGCGAAATCGTCCGACACGCAAAATACCTGCTTGTACATTGGCGGGTTTGCCGATCAGCGCCAGGCGCAATCCTTGGAACAGCGCCTCACGAGCCTGGATATAAAGGTCAAGGTCCAATTGCTGAACATGCCTGAAGCAACCGGTTATTGGCTCCGAGTGTCCCCTGAAAGCAGGCGCCTGGCGGATGATCTGCCCTTTGAAAACCTTGCTAAGGAATTCAATGAGTTAAAACATAAAATAATGCTGTGCGAAGGCATTGCAACTCTCCAATAGTTTGCATAGAATGGCGCCCGCTTCGCAGTGAAGACCTTTAAGGCTTTTGATGCGAAGCAACGTCAACGCAGCTAACCTCATAATTTAAATGAGAAAATGCTTGACAGAAGGTCGGCGTGATGTAAAATGCCGGCTCGCTTAGGAGGGGTTCCCGAGCGGCCAAAGGGATCAGACTGTAAATCTGACGTCTACGACTTCGAAGGTTCGAATCCTTCCCCCTCCACCATTTTAGCGTGAGCTGCAAGCTCCGCGGGTATAGTTTAGTGGTAGAACCTCAGCCTTCCAAGCTGATGATGCGGGTTCGATTCCCGCTACCCGCTCCAAGTTTGCAGGTTGTGCAAGGTGTTTTGCTCTTGTAGCTCAGTTGGTAGAGCACACCCTTGGTAAGGGTGAGGTCAGCGGTTCAAATCCGCTCAAGAGCTCCATATAACAAGGCAGATATGAAAATATCTGCCTTTGTTTTAACAGCTGCCTCGGCTTGTATCGTGCTGTTTCTGGCGTTGGATGTCAGTGATTTCAAGTCTGTTGGGGTTGGTTGTTGTAAAGTCTTTTTCAGGCCTGCATAATGGCCGGCCTGATTTTGTTTTAGGTCAGTAGCTCAATTGGCAGAGCGACGGTCTCCAAAACCGTAGGTTGGGGGTTCGATTCCCTCCTGACCTGCCAGATTCACGTGGTGTGTCTGGCTTTCTTTTCACAGGATCTTCATAGATGACTCCTAAGGCTGAAGCTCAAAGCTCTCGTTTCGATCTGGTCAAGTGGCTCGCAGTAGTCGCCTTGGTGGTCGTAGGCGTTGTTGGCAATCAGTACTATTCTGCTTCGCCGATCCTGTACCGCGTTCTCGCTTTGCTCGCCCTTGCTGCTGTAGCCGCCTTTGTAGGCCTGCAGACTGCCAAGGGCAAGTCCTTCGCGGTCCTGGTAAAGGAAGCTCGCACTGAAATTCGTAAAGTCGTTTGGCCGACTCGCCAAGAAACCACACAGACCACATTGATTGTCGTGGCTGTTGTTCTGGTTATGGCGTTGCTGTTGTGGGGGCTCGATTCCCTGCTCGGCTGGCTTGTTTCCTTGATTGTTGGCTAAGGGTGTCCCGTGGCTAAGCGTTGGTACGTTGTGCATGCTTACTCGGGTTACGAGAAGCATGTTATGCGCTCTTTGCTGGAGCGCGTAAAGCTGGCAGGCATGGAAGATGGCTTCGGCGAAATTCTGGTTCCCACTGAAGAAGTGGTTGAAATGCGGAATGGCCAGAAGCGCAAGAGTGAACGTAAGTTCTTTCCTGGCTACGTGCTGGTGCAGATGGACATGAACGAAGGTACTTGGCACTTGGTCAAGGACACTCCTCGCGTCATGGGCTTCATTGGCGGTACTGCCGACAAGCCTGCACCGATCACCGATAAAGAGGCGGAAGCAATTCTGCGTCGTGTTGCTGACGGTAGCGACAAGCCTAAGCCGAAGACATTGTTCGAGCCAGGCGAGGTTGTTCGTGTCACAGATGGTCCGTTTGCTGATTTCAACGGCACTGTCGAAGAAGTTAACTACGAAAAGAGCCGGATCCAAGTGGCGGTGCTCATTTTCGGTCGCTCTACTCCGGTAGAGTTGGAGTTCAGCCAGGTCGAGAAGGTCTAGCTGAGCAAGCATCCCAACCCCACAGCCTAGGCTGTGGGGTTTTGTCGTCACTGGGATAAACGCGCAAGTAACCGGGGAGCCTTTCGAGGCGCTTGAACCCGTAATTGGAGTGCCTCATGGCCAAGAAGATTACCGCTTACATCAAGCTGCAAGTGAAGGCCGCTCAGGCCAACCCTAGCCCACCCGTCGGTCCAGCTCTGGGTCAGCACGGCGTGAACATCATGGAATTCTGCAAGGCCTTCAACGCCCGTACTCAGGGTATTGAACCAGGTCTGCCGACTCCAGTGATCATCACTGTATACAGCGACCGTAGCTTCACTTTCGAAACCAAGTCGACTCCGGCTTCGGTTCTTCTGAAGAAAGCTGCTGGTCTGACTAGCGGTTCCGCTCGTCCGAACACCGTTAAGGTTGGCACCGTAACTCGTGCTCAGCTGGAAGAAATCGCGAAAACCAAAAACGCGGATCTGACTGCAGCTGATATGGATGCAGCCGTGCGTACCATCGCCGGTTCTGCTCGTAGCATGGGCCTTAACGTGGAGGGTGTGTAATGGCTAAGCTGACCAAGCGCCAAAAGGCTATCGCCGGCAAAATCGAAGCGGGCAAGTCCTACAACTTTGTAGACGCTGCTGCCCTGCTGACCGAGCTGTCGACTGTCAAGTTCAGCGAGTCCGTTGACGTTGCTGTGAACCTGGGTGTTGACCCACGTAAATCCGACCAGGTCGTTCGTAGCGCTACTGTGCTGCCACACGGTACTGGCAAGACTGTACGTGTTGCTGTCTTCACCCAAGGCCCGGCCGCCGAAGCTGCTCTGGCCGCTGGCGCCGATCGCGTTGGCATGGACGACCTGGCTGCCGAAATGAAAGGCGGCGACCTGAACTATGACGTTGTTATTGCTTCCCCGGATGCAATGCGCGTTGTAGGTCAGTTGGGTCAGATCCTGGGTCCACGCGGCCTGATGCCTAACCCTAAAGTCGGCACCGTAACGCCAGACGTAGCTACCGCGGTTAAAAACGCCAAGGCTGGTCAGGTTCGTTATCGCACCGACAAAAACGGCATCATTCACACCTCCGTTGGCAAAGTCGGCTTTGATGCCGTCAAGCTGAAGGAAAACGTTGAAGCCCTGATCGCTGATCTGAAGCGTATCAAGCCTGCTTCCTCGAAAGGTATCTACGTCAAGCGCGTTACCCTGAGCACCACTATGGGCCCAGGTCTGGTCATCGACCAAGGCTCGCTGGACGTATAAGACACAGGTTGGCGCGAGCGATTGCGTCAATTGAAAGATTGGGGTCCCTGCCTGGCGGGGGCTATCCAAGACCGTAGGCGACGCAAGTCTTAAACCAACAAGCCTACGCAGATGGTGCTCCCGGTTCCTTACCGAATCAGACACCAAAACGACATCAGGCCTAGGCCGGATGAAACGGTAACAAGCAGGAGTTAAACCCGTGGCAATTAATCTCGAAGACAAGAAGGCCATCGTCGCTGAAGTCAACGAGGCTGCCAAAGCTGCTCTGTCCGCTGTCGTGGCTGATGCCCGTGGTGTGACAGTAAGCGCTATGACCGGACTCCGTAAAGAGGCTCGTGAAGCTGGCGTGTACGTACGTGTTGTACGTAACACCCTGCTCAAGCGCGCTGTTGCTGACACTGAATACAGTGTTCTCAACGACGTGTTCACCGGCCCGACTCTGATCGCGTTCTCCAAGGACCATCCAGGCGCTGCTGCCCGTTTGTTCAAGGAATTCGCCAAGAGTCAGGATAAGTTCGAGATCAAGGCAGCTGCGTTCGAGGGCAAGTTCCTCGCAGCTAACCAAATCGACGTACTGGCAACACTGCCGACCCGTAACGAAGCTATTTCGCAGCTGATGAGCGTGATTCAAGGCGCTACCAGCAAGCTGGCTCGTACTCTGGCTGCAGTTCGCGAGCAAAAAGAAGCTGCCGCAGCCTAAGGCTGAGCAAATTCTTTCGCGTATTTTTGTTTATTTCGATGGCCGCGTAGGCCGTCCCCCAATTCAGGAAATACAGCAATGTCTATCTCCCAAGACGATATCCTCAACGCCGTAGCTGAAATGTCGGTTCTGCAGGTTGTTGAGCTGATCAAAGCTTTCGAAGAAAAATTCGGCGTTTCCGCTGCCGCTGCTTCCGCTGGCCCAGCTGTTGCTGCTGTCGCTGCTGAAGAGCAAACCGAATTCAACGTCATGCTGCTGGAAGCTGGCGAGAAGAAAGTAAACGTGATCAAGGCAGTACGTGAACTGACCGGTCTGGGCCTGAAAGAAGCCAAGGCTGTAGTTGACGGCGCTCCTGCCCAGGTTCTGGAAGCTGTGTCGAAAGACGCTGCTGACAAAGCCAAAGCTACTCTGGAAGAAGCAGGCGCTAAAGTCGAGCTGAAGTAAGCATCGACCTTGCGTCTCCAGCCCAAGCTTTAAGCTGAAGGCTGATGGCTGGTGGCTCTTGCCACCGGCCTTTTTCCGTTCTTGGCTGTCGACTCGGTCGCCGCCATTAACGCGCTGTAGCCACCCGATGCGGTGGTGCAAACCATGGGGTTTGCAAGATTTTCTGGCTGCTCCCGTCGGGAGGGCCAAACAAGCAGGTGACCAAGCTGGGGAACGCTGATGGCTTACTCATATACTGAGAAAAAACGTATCCGCAAGGACTTTAGCAAGTTGCCGGACGTCATGGATGTCCCGTACCTTCTGGCTATCCAGCTGGATTCGTATCGTGAATTCTTGCAGGCGGGAGCGACCAAAGATCAGTTCCGCGACGTGGGCCTGCATGCGGCCTTCAAATCCGTTTTCCCGATCATCAGCTACTCCGGCAATGCTGCGCTGGAGTACGTCGGTTATCGCCTGGGCGAACCGGCATTTGATGTCAAAGAATGCGTGTTGCGCGGTGTTACGTACGCCGTACCTTTGCGGGTAAAAGTCCGTCTGATCATCTTCGACAAAGAGTCGTCGAACAAAGCGATCAAGGACATCAAAGAGCAAGAAGTCTACATGGGTGAAATCCCCCTGATGACTGAGAACGGTACCTTCGTTATCAACGGTACCGAGCGCGTAATCGTTTCCCAGCTGCACCGTTCCCCGGGCGTGTTCTTCGACCACGACCGCGGCAAGACGCACAGCTCCGGTAAGCTCCTGTACTCCGCGCGGATCATTCCGTACCGCGGTTCGTGGTTGGACTTCGAGTTCGACCCGAAAGACTGCGTGTTCGTGCGTATCGACCGTCGTCGTAAGCTGCCGGCCTCGGTACTGCTGCGCGCGCTCGGCTATACCACTGAGCAAGTGCTGGACGCCTTCTACACCACCAACGTATTCAGCCTGAAGGATGAAACCCTCAAGCTGGAGCTGATCGCTTCGCGTCTGCGTGGTGAAATTGCCGTCCTGGACATCCAGGATGAAAAGGGCAAGGTCATTGTTGAAGCCGGCCGCCGTATCACCGCGCGCCACATCAACCAGATCGAAAAAGCCGGTCTCAAAGAGCTGGAAGTGCCGCTGGACTACGTCCTGGGTCGCACTACCGCCAAGGTCATCGTTCACCCGGCGACAGGCGAAATCCTGGCTGAGTGCAACACCGAGCTGAACACCGAGATCCTGGCCAAAATCGCCAAGGCTCAAGTCGTTCGCATCGAGACCCTGTACACCAACGACATCGACTGCGGTCCGTTCATCTCCGACACCCTGAAGATCGACTCCACCAGCAACCAATTGGAAGCGCTGGTCGAGATCTATCGCATGATGCGTCCTGGTGAGCCACCTACCAAAGATGCTGCCGAAACCCTGTTCAACAACCTGTTCTTCAGCCCTGAGCGTTATGACCTGTCTGCGGTCGGCCGGATGAAGTTCAACCGTCGTATCGGTCGTACCGAGATCGAAGGTTCGGGCGTGCTGTGCAAGGAAGACATCGTCGCGGTACTGAAGACCCTGGTCGACATCCGTAACGGTAAAGGCATCGTCGATGACATCGACCACCTGGGTAACCGTCGTGTTCGCTGCGTAGGCGAAATGGCCGAGAACCAGTTCCGCGTTGGCCTGGTACGTGTTGAGCGTGCGGTCAAAGAGCGTCTGTCGATGGCTGAAAGCGAAGGCCTGATGCCGCAAGACCTGATCAACGCCAAGCCAGTGGCTGCGGCGGTGAAAGAGTTCTTCGGTTCCAGCCAGCTCTCGCAGTTCATGGACCAGAACAACCCGCTCTCCGAGATCACCCACAAGCGCCGTGTTTCGGCACTGGGCCCGGGCGGTCTGACCCGTGAGCGCGCAGGCTTCGAAGTCCGTGACGTACACCCGACGCACTACGGTCGTGTCTGCCCGATCGAAACGCCGGAAGGTCCGAACATCGGTCTGATCAACTCCCTGGCCGCTTATGCGCGCACCAACCAGTACGGCTTCCTCGAGAGCCCGTACCGTGTGGTGAAAGAAGGCTTGGTCACCGACGAGATCGTGTTCCTGTCCGCCATCGAAGAAGCTGATCACGTGATCGCTCAGGCTTCGGCCACGATGAACGACAAAAAAGTCCTGATCGACGAGCTGGTAGCTGTTCGTCACTTGAACGAGTTCACCGTCAAGGCGCCGGAAGACGTCACCTTGATGGACGTATCGCCCAAGCAGGTAGTGTCGGTTGCAGCGTCGCTGATCCCGTTCCTGGAACACGATGACGCCAACCGTGCGTTGATGGGTTCCAACATGCAGCGTCAAGCTGTACCGACTCTGCGCGCCGACAAGCCGCTGGTAGGTACCGGCATGGAGCGTAACGTAGCCCGTGACTCCGGCGTTTGCGTCGTGGCTCGTCGTGGTGGCGTGATCGACTCCGTTGATGCCAGCCGTATCGTGGTTCGTGTTGCCGATGACGAAGTTGAAACCGGTGAAGCCGGTGTCGACATCTACAACCTGACCAAATACACCCGTTCGAACCAGAACACCTGCATCAACCAGCGTCCGCTGGTGCGTAAGGGTGACCGCGTTCAGCGTAGCGATATCATGGCCGATGGCCCGTCCACCGATATGGGTGAGCTGGCACTGGGTCAGAACATGCGCATCGCGTTCATGGCCTGGAACGGTTACAACTTCGAAGACTCCATCTGCCTGTCGGAACGCGTTGTTCAAGAAGATCGCTTTACCACGATCCACATCCAGGAACTGACCTGTGTGGCACGTGACACCAAGCTTGGGCCAGAGGAAATCACTGCAGACATCCCTAACGTGGGTGAAGCTGCACTGAACAAGCTGGACGAAGCCGGTATCGTTTACGTAGGTGCTGAAGTTGGCGCAGGCGACATCCTGGTCGGTAAGGTCACTCCGAAAGGCGAGACCCAACTGACTCCGGAGGAGAAGCTGCTGCGTGCCATCTTCGGTGAAAAAGCCAGCGACGTTAAAGACACCTCCCTGCGCGTACCTACCGGTACCAAGGGTACTGTCATCGACGTACAGGTCTTCACCCGCGACGGCGTTGAGCGTGATGCTCGTGCACTGTCCATCGAGAAGACCCAACTCGACGAGATCCGCAAGGATCTGAACGAAGAGTTCCGTATCGTTGAAGGCGCGACCTTCGAACGTCTGCGTTCCGCTCTGGTAGGCCACAAGGCTGAAGGCGGCGCAGGCCTGAAGAAAGGTCAGGACATCACCGACGAAATCCTCGACGGTCTTGAGCACGGCCAGTGGTTCAAACTGCGCATGGCTGAAGATGCTCTGAACGAGCAGCTCGAGAAGGCTCAGGCCTATATCGTTGATCGCCGCCGTCTGCTGGACGACAAGTTCGAAGACAAGAAGCGCAAACTGCAGCAGGGCGATGACCTGGCTCCGGGCGTGCTGAAAATCGTCAAGGTTTACCTGGCAATCCGTCGCCGCATCCAGCCGGGCGACAAGATGGCCGGTCGTCACGGTAACAAAGGTGTGGTCTCCGTGATCATGCCGGTTGAAGACATGCCGCACGATGCCAATGGCACCCCGGTCGACGTCGTCCTCAACCCGTTGGGCGTACCTTCGCGTATGAACGTTGGTCAGATCCTCGAAACCCACCTGGGCCTCGCGGCCAAAGGTCTGGGCGAGAAGATCAACCGTATGATCGAAGAGCAACGCAAGGTCGCTGACCTGCGTAAGTTCCTGCACGAGATCTACAACGAGATCGGCGGTCGCAACGAAGAGCTGGACACCTTCACCGACCAGGAAATCCTGGATCTGGCGAAGAACCTGCGCGGCGGCGTTCCAATGGCTACCCCGGTGTTCGACGGTGCCAAGGAAAGCGAAATCAAGGCCATGCTGAAACTGGCGGACCTGCCGGAAAGCGGCCAGATGCAGCTGTTCGATGGCCGTACCGGCAACAAGTTCGAGCGCCCGGTTACTGTTGGCTACATGTACATGCTGAAGCTGAACCACTTGGTAGACGACAAGATGCACGCTCGTTCTACCGGTTCGTACAGCCTGGTTACCCAGCAGCCGCTGGGTGGTAAGGCTCAGTTCGGTGGTCAGCGTTTCGGGGAGATGGAGGTCTGGGCACTGGAAGCATACGGTGCTGCATACACTCTGCAAGAAATGCTCACAGTGAAGTCGGACGATGTGAACGGTCGTACCAAGATGTACAAAAACATCGTGGACGGCGATCACCGTATGGAGCCGGGCATGCCCGAGTCTTTCAACGTGTTGATCAAAGAAATTCGTTCCCTCGGCATCGATATCGATCTGGAAACCGAATAACACGTGACGCGAATCGAGAGCGAGGCCGTTTGGCCCGCTCTCTGCTCCGCCAGGAGGAAAGGCCTTGAAAGACCTACTGAATTTGCTGAAAAACCAGGGTCAAGTCGAAGAGTTCGACGCCATCCGTATTGGGTTGGCATCGCCTGAGATGATCCGTTCGTGGTCGTTCGGTGAAGTTAAAAAGCCGGAAACCATCAACTACCGTACGTTCAAACCTGAGCGTGACGGCCTGTTCTGCGCCAAGATCTTTGGCCCGGTAAAGGATTACGAGTGCCTGTGCGGTAAGTACAAGCGCTTGAAGCACCGCGGTGTGATCTGCGAGAAGTGCGGCGTTGAAGTTGCACTGGCCAAGGTTCGTCGTGAGCGCATGGCGCACATCGAACTGGCTTCGCCGGTTGCCCACATCTGGTTCCTGAAATCGCTGCCGTCCCGTATCGGCTTGCTGATGGACATGACCCTGCGTGATATCGAACGCGTTCTCTACTTCGAGAGCTACGTCGTTATCGATCCAGGCATGACCACCCTTGAAAAAGGTCAGCTGCTGAACGATGAGCAGTACTTCGAAGCGCTGGAAGAGTTCGGTGACGATTTCGATGCCCGCATGGGTGCCGAAGCTGTCCGCGAACTGCTGCACGCTATCGACCTGGAGCACGAGATTGGCCGTCTGCGCGAAGAAATTCCGCAAACCAACTCCGAAACCAAGATCAAGAAGCTGTCCAAGCGTCTGAAGTTGATGGAAGCCTTCCAGGGTTCCGGCAACCTGCCAGAGTGGATGGTGCTGACCGTTCTGCCGGTTCTGCCGCCAGACCTGCGTCCGCTGGTACCGTTGGACGGTGGTCGTTTCGCGACGTCCGACCTCAACGACCTGTACCGCCGCGTGATCAACCGTAACAACCGCTTGAAGCGCCTGCTTGATCTGTCCGCTCCGGACATCATCGTGCGCAACGAAAAGCGTATGTTGCAGGAAGCCGTCGACGCCTTGCTCGACAACGGTCGTCGTGGCCGTGCTATCACCGGTTCCAACAAGCGTCCTCTGAAATCCCTGGCTGACATGATCAAGGGTAAGCAGGGTCGTTTCCGTCAGAACTTGCTCGGTAAGCGTGTTGACTACTCCGGTCGTTCGGTAATTACCGTAGGCCCGACCCTGCGTCTGCACCAGTGCGGTCTGCCCAAGAAGATGGCACTCGAGCTGTTCAAGCCGTTCATCTTCGGCAAGCTGGAAATGCGCGGTCTGGCGACCACCATCAAAGCGGCCAAGAAAATGGTCGAGCGCGAACTGCCAGAGGTTTGGGACGTTCTCGCTGAAGTGATTCGCGAACACCCGGTTCTCCTCAACCGTGCACCGACCCTCCACCGTCTGGGTATCCAGGCGTTTGAACCGGTACTGATCGAAGGTAAGGCTATCCAGCTGCACCCTCTGGTCTGTGCTGCGTACAACGCCGACTTCGACGGCGACCAAATGGCCGTGCACGTACCGCTGACACTGGAAGCCCAGTTGGAAGCGCGCGCGTTGATGATGTCGACCAACAACATTCTGTCGCCAGCCAACGGTGAGCCAATCATCGTTCCGTCGCAGGACGTTGTATTGGGTCTGTACTACATGACCCGTGAAGCGATCAACGCCAAGGGCGAAGGTCGCGTATTCGCTGACCTGCAGGAAGTTGACCGTGTGTTCCGTGCCGGCGAAGCCGCACTGCACGCCAAGGTTAAAGTGCGGATCCACGAAACCGTCAACGACCGTGATGGCGGCAGCGTGAGCAATGTCCGTATTGTCGACACTACTGTCGGCCGTGCGCTGTTGTATCAAGTTGTGCCAAAAGGTCTGTCGTACGACGTCGTCAACCTGCCGATGAAGAAAAAGGCGATCTCCAAGCTGATCAACCAGTGCTACCGCGTGGTTGGTTTGAAAGAGACCGTTATCTTCGCTGACCAGTTGATGTACACAGGTTTCGCTTACTCGACTATCTCCGGCGTTTCCATCGGCGTTAACGACTTCGTTATCCCGGATGAAAAAGCTCGCATCATCAGTGCCGCCACTGACGAAGTGAAAGAGATCGAGAGCCAGTACGCCTCCGGCCTGGTAACCCAGGGCGAGAAGTACAACAAAGTGATCGACCTTTGGTCCAAGGCCAACGACGAAGTGTCCAAGGCGATGATGGCCAACCTCTCGAAAGAGAAAGTCATCGACCGTCATGGCGTCGAAGTCGATCAAGAGTCTTTCAACTCGATGTACATGATGGCCGACTCGGGCGCACGGGGTTCTGCTGCGCAGATCCGTCAGCTCGCCGGTATGCGTGGCCTGATGGCCAAGCCGGATGGCTCCATCATCGAAACGCCGATTACCGCGAACTTCCGTGAAGGTTTGAGCGTACTTCAGTACTTCATCTCCACTCACGGTGCTCGTAAAGGTCTGGCGGATACCGCGTTGAAAACCGCTAACTCCGGTTACCTGACGCGCCGTCTGGTAGACGTTGCACAAGATCTGGTTGTAACCGAGATCGATTGCGGCACCGAGCACGGCCTGCTGATGACTCCGCACATTGAAGGCGGTGACGTTGTAGAGCCACTGGGTGAGCGCGTATTGGGTCGTGTGATTGCCCGTGACGTGTTCAAGCCAGGTACCGAGGAAGTTATCGTTCCTGCCGGCACCCTGGTAGACGAGAAGTGGGTCGAGTTCATCGAACTCAACAGCATCGACGAAGTGATCGTTCGCTCGCCGATCAGCTGCGAAACCCGCTACGGCATCTGCGCCAAGTGCTACGGCCGTGACTTGGCTCGTGGTCACCAGGTGAACATCGGTGAAGCGGTCGGCGTTATCGCTGCCCAGTCCATCGGTGAGCCGGGTACCCAGCTGACCATGCGTACGTTCCACATCGGTGGTGCGGCAAGCCGGACCTCCGCAGCCGACAGTGTTCAGGTGAAGAATGGCGGTACCGTCCGCCTGCATAACCTCAAGCACGTTGAGCGAGTGGATGGCCACCTGGTCGCTGTGTCCCGTTCCGGTGAGCTGGCAATCGCTGATGACTACGGTCGTGAGCGTGAGCGTTACAAGCTGCCGTACGGTGCTGTGATTTCGGTCAAGGAAGGTGACAAGGTCGACGCTGGCGCAATCGTGGCCAAGTGGGACCCGCACACCCACCCAATCGTTACCGAAATGAAAGGTACCGTGACCTACGTGGGCATGGAAGAAGGCATCACGATCAAGCGTCAGACTGACGAATTGACCGGTATGACCAACATTGAAGTACTCGACGCCAAAGACCGTCCAGCTGCCGGCAAAGACATCCGTCCTGCCGTGAAGATGGTCGACGACAACGGCAAGGATCTGTTGCTGCCAGGCACTGACGTAATCGCTCAGTACTTCCTGCCAGCCAACGCCCTGGTCGGTGTAGCGGATGGTGCGAAGATCGCGATCGGTGATGTTATCGCGCGTATCCCGCAAGAAACGTCGAAAACTCGCGACATCACCGGTGGTCTGCCGCGTGTTGCCGACTTGTTCGAAGCGCGTCGCCCGAAAGAAGCGTCGATTCTGGCTGAAGTCAGCGGCACCATCGCGTTCGGTAAAGAGACCAAGGGCAAGCGCCGTCTGGTCATTACCCCGAACGACGGTAGCGATCCGTACGAAGAGCTGATTCCGAAGTGGCGTCACCTGAACGTCTTCGAAGGCGAACAGGTAAACCGCGGCGAAGTTATCTCCGACGGCCCGAGCGATCCACACGACATCCTGCGTCTGCTGGGTGTGAGTGCGCTGGCCAAGTACATCGTTAACGAGATCCAGGACGTTTATCGCCTGCAAGGCGTGAAGATCAACGACAAGCATATCGAGACCATCCTGCGTCAGATGTTGCGTAAAGTTGAAATCGCTGAATCCGGCGATTCCAGTTTCATCAAGGGCGACCAGATGGAACTGACTCACGTACTGGTGGAAAACGAGCGCCTGGCGAACGACGAGAAATTCGTTTCCAAGTTCACTCGCGTGCTGCTGGGTATCACTAAGGCGTCGTTGTCCACTGAGTCGTTCATCTCGGCGGCCTCCTTCCAGGAGACCACTCGTGTACTGACCGAAGCAGCGGTAACCGGCAAGCGCGATTACCTGCGCGGCCTGAAAGAAAACGTAGTCGTGGGTCGTTTGATCCCGGCCGGTACCGGTTTGGCTTACCACAGCGAGCGCAAGCGCCGCCGTGATGCTGACAAGCCGTTGCGCGTGAGCGCCAGTGAAGTGGAAGCTGCACTGACCGAAGCGCTGAACTCAAGCGGTAACTGAGTTCTGCGATAGATGAGGCCGGGCCCTGACACCCCCATTCGTCGGATCGAGGCATATATGCCCCGATTCGACGAGAGGGGAGGTCGGGGCCTTGCCTTGACTGGGGACAAGATCCTCTTTAGACTCTTGTACCCCTAAATTTGGCGGGAATTCGTTCCTGCCATTTTGCTTTTCTTGCAAGACAATAGCGTCGCAAGACAACAGTGGAGCTAGTAGATGGCAACTATCAACCAGCTGGTACGTCAGCCGCGTAAGCGTATCGTCGAGAAATCCGACGTGCCTGCGCTGCAGAACTGCCCGCAACGTCGTGGCGTATGCACCCGTGTGTATACCACCACGCCGAAAAAACCTAACTCGGCACTGCGTAAAGTATGCCGTGTGCGCCTGACCAACGGTTTCGAGGTTTCCTCGTACATCGGCGGTGAAGGCCACAACCTGCAAGAGCACAGCGTGGTACTGATCCGCGGCGGTCGTGTAAAAGACTTGCCAGGTGTTCGTTACCACACCGTACGCGGCTCCTTGGATACTTCCGGCGTTAAAGGTCGTAACCAGGGTCGTTCGAAGTACGGTACCAAGAAGCCTAAGTAGTAGCGGCTTTTTGTAAAACTGAATCATCTTATTTTCTGAGTCGATAAGAGTAAGGTCGGAGGCGTCCCGAAAGGGCACCGATTCCGAGCGAACCTGAAGACCGTTTGAGGGCTTATCCATGCCAAGAAGACGCGTAGCAGCCAAGCGCGAAGTGCTTGACGATCCAAAATACGGAAGCCAAATTCTGGCCAAGTTCATGAACCACGTGATGGAAAGCGGCAAGAAAGCCGTTGCCGAGCGTATCGTTTATGGCGCGCTGGAAAAGGTTAAAGAACGCAAGAACAGCGACCCCCTGGAAATCTTCGAGAAAGCTCTCGACGCCATCGCTCCGCTGGTCGAAGTGAAGTCGCGCCGTGTAGGCGGTGCTACTTACCAGGTTCCGGTTGAAGTTCGTCCGTCCCGTCGTAACGCCCTGGCAATGCGCTGGTTGGTAGACTTCGCCCGTAAGCGCGGCGAGAAGTCTATGGCTCTGCGTTTGGCCGGCGAACTGTTGGACGCTGCTGAAGGTAAAGGTGCTGCTGTTAAGAAGCGTGAAGACGTGCACCGTATGGCTGAAGCCAACAAAGCTTTCTCGCACTACCGCTTCTAATTTTAGCTTCACTAATTTTGCGAGGGCTTTATGGCTCGTACTACTCCGATTAGCCGCTACCGTAACATCGGTATCGTCGCTCACGTGGATGCTGGTAAAACCACCACCACCGAGCGCGTACTGTTTTACACCGGCAAAAGTCACAAGATGGGCGAGGTGCATGATGGCGCCGCGACCACAGACTGGATGGTTCAGGAGCAGGAGCGTGGTATTACCATTACTTCTGCTGCCATTACCGCCTTCTGGAAGGGTTCCGAGAAGCAGTACAAAGATGAGCACCGCTTCAACGTAATCGATACCCCGGGCCACGTAGACTTCACCATTGAAGTTGAGCGTTCCCTGCGCGTACTCGACGGCGCTGTCGTTGTGTTCTGCGGTACCTCGGGTGTTGAACCGCAGTCGGAAACCGTATGGCGTCAAGCCAACAAATACGGCGTTCCACGTCTTGTTTACGTAAACAAGATGGACCGTGCCGGTGCGAACTTCCTGCGCGTGATCGGTCAGATCAAGCAGCGCTTGGGTCACACCCCGGTGCCAATCCAGTTGGCTATCGGTTCCGAAGATAATTTCCAGGGTCAGATCGATCTGTTGACCATGGAAGCTGTCTACTGGAACGATGCCGACAAAGGTATGGTTCCTGTTCGCAAGCCTATCCCTGCTGAACTGCAGGAGCTGGCTGACGAATGGCGCAACAACATGGTTGAGGCTGCGGCCGAAGCCAACGAAGAGCTGATGAACAAGTACCTCGAAGGTGAAGAGCTCACCAACGTGGAAATCAAGGCCGCTCTGCGTCAGCGTACTATCGCTGGCGAAATCGTCCTGGCTGTTTGCGGTTCCTCGTTCAAGAACAAGGGCGTTCCCCTGGTTCTCGATGCTGTGATCGACTACCTGCCGGCACCGGTTGATATTCCTGCCATCAAGGGTACTGACCCGGATGACGAGACTATCGAGCTGGAGCGTCATGCAGACGACGCAGAACCGTTCTCCGCTCTGGCATTTAAAATTGCCACCGACCCATTCGTGGGTACCTTGACCTTCGTCCGCGTTTACTCGGGCGTGTTGAACTCCGGCGACGGCGTGATCAACTCGGTTAAAGGCAAGAAAGAGCGCGTGGGTCGTATGGTGCAAATGCACGCAAACGCCCGTGAAGAGATCAAGGAAGTACGCGCTGGTGACATCGCGGCCTTGATCGGCATGAAGGACGTCACCACCGGTGAAACCTTGTGCAACGCTGACAAGCCAATCATCCTGGTTCGCATGGACTTCCCGGAGCCGGTTATTTCGGTTGCCGTTGAGCCAAAGACCAAGGATGACCAGGAAAAAATGGGTATCGCTCTGGGCAAGCTTGCTCAGGAAGATCCATCTTTCCGCGTCAAGACTGATGAAGAGACTGGTCAAACGATCATCTCCGGCATGGGCGAGCTGCACCTGGACATCCTGGTTGACCGGATGCGCCGTGAGTTCAACGTCGAAGCCAACATCGGTAAGCCTCAGGTTTCCTATCGTGAGCGCATCACGAAGAACTGTGAAATCGAAGGCAAGTTCGTTCGTCAGTCCGGCGGTCGTGGTCAGTTCGGTCACTGCTGGATCCGTTTTGCTCCTGCTGACGAAGGTCAGGAAGGTCTGCAATTCGTGAACGAAGTAGTAGGTGGTGTTGTTCCTAAGGAATACATCCCTGCTATCCAGAAGGGTATCGAAGAGCAGATGAAGAACGGTGTTGTTGCCGGCTATCCGCTGATCGGCCTGAAAGCAACCGTTTTTGACGGTTCTTACCACGACGTCGACTCCAACGAGATGGCGTTTAAGGTGGCTGCCTCCATGGCAACCAAGCAACTGGCCCAGAAGGGCGGTGGTGAGTTGCTTGAGCCAATCATGGCGGTAGAAGTTGTTACACCTGAAGACTATATGGGTGATGTCATGGGCGACCTTAACCGTCGTCGCGGCATGATCTTGGGTATGGAAGACACGGTTTCCGGCAAAGTGATTCGCGCCGAGGTTCCGTTGGGTGAGATGTTCGGTTATGCGACCGACGTTCGCTCCATGTCCCAGGGTCGCGCAAGCTACTCTATGGAATTCAAAAAATACAACACAGCTCCGGCGCACATCGCTGAAACTGTATCCAAAAAACAAGGCTGATTCAGTCCTTTAGGCAAGGAGTTAATTGTCGTGGCTAAAGAAAAATTTGATCGTTCCCTACCGCACGTCAACGTTGGCACCATCGGTCACGTTGACCACGGTAAAACCACTCTGACTGCTGCTCTGACTCGCGTTTGCTCCGAAGTATTCGGTTCCGCAATCGTTGATTTCGATAAAATCGACAGCGCACCAGAAGAGAAAGCTCGTGGTATCACCATCAACACCGCGCACGTTGAATACAACTCGCTGATCCGTCACTACGCTCACGTTGACTGCCCAGGTCACGCTGACTATGTGAAGAACATGATCACCGGTGCTGCCCAGATGGACGGCGCAATCCTGGTTTGCTCGGCCGCTGATGGTCCGATGCCACAAACCCGTGAGCACATCCTGCTGTCCCGTCAGGTTGGCGTTCCGTACATCGTGGTTTACCTGAACAAGGCTGACCTGGTAGACGACGCTGAGCTGCTGGAACTGGTTGAGATGGAAGTGCGCGACCTGCTGAGCACTTACGACTTCCCAGGTGACGACACTCCGATCATCATCGGTTCTGCTCGTATGGCTCTGGAAGGCAAAGACGATAACGAAATGGGCACCACGTCCGTTCGTAAACTGGTTGAGACTCTGGACAGCTACATCCCAGATCCAGTCCGTGTTATCGACAAGCCGTTCCTGATGCCAATCGAAGACGTATTCTCGATCTCCGGTCGCGGTACTGTTGTAACTGGTCGTATCGAGCGCGGTATCGTCAAGGTTCAGGATCCACTGGAAATCGTTGGTCTGCGTGACACTACCGTCACCACCTGCACCGGTGTTGAAATGTTCCGTAAGCTGCTCGACGAAGGTCGTGCTGGCGAGAACTGCGGCGTTCTGCTGCGTGGTACCAAGCGTGACGACGTTGAGCGTGGCCAGGTTCTGGTCAAGCCAGGTTCGGTTAAGCCGCACACCAAGTTCGAAGCTGAAGTGTACGTGCTGAGCAAAGAAGAAGGCGGCCGTCACACTCCGTTCTTCAAAGGCTACCGTCCACAGTTCTACTTCCGTACTACCGACGTAACTGGTAACTGCGAACTGCCGGAAGGCGTAGAAATGGTAATGCCAGGCGACAACATCAAAATGGTTGTCACCCTGATCAAAACCATCGCTATGGAAGACGGTCTGCGTTTCGCAATCCGTGAAGGCGGCCGTACCGTTGGTGCTGGCGTTGTAGCTAAAATCATCGAGTAATTATCTCTTCTGAGATAGCTCTGATGTTTTGAAAAGGCCCCCGCTCAGCGGGGGCCTTTTTTATTGGGTTGACACCTATCAGGGCCGTCTATAGAATTGCGCCTCCTTTTAACGGGCGTATTGCGCTCGCTGGGAATAGCAGCCGGAGTCTGAAATCCAATGCAAAATCAGCAAATCCGTATCAGGTTGAAGGCTTTTGACCATCGCCTGATCGACCAATCCACCCAGGAAATCGTGGAAACCGCGAAACGTACTGGTGCTCAAGTGCGTGGTCCAATTCCACTGCCTACCCGTAAAGAGCGGTTCACCGTTCTGGTCTCCCCGCACGTCAACAAAGACGCGCGTGACCAGTACGAGATCCGCACTCATAAGCGCGTACTGGACATCGTCCAGCCAACGGATAAAACCGTTGATGCACTTATGAAGCTTGATCTGGCGGCCGGTGTGGAAGTACAGATCAGCCTCGGCTAAGACTTGGGTCTTAGTCGTGTAACGCTCTGAAATGGGCGGCCATAGCGGGTGAAAGCCCCGTACACTCATGAGGTTTACAACATGACTATTGGTGTAGTCGGTCGTAAATGCGGTATGACCCGTATTTTCACCGAAGAAGGTGTCTCCATTCCGGTCACGGTCATTGAGATCGAACCGAATCGCGTCACCCAGTTCAAAACTGAAGAAACCGATGGCTATCGTGCAGTGCAAGTCACTGTCGGCGAGCGTCGTGCTTCGCGCGTGACTGCTGCTCAAGCAGGTCACTTCGCTAAAGCAAACGTTGCAGCTGGTCGCACCGTCATGGAGTTCCGTCTTGAAGACGGCGACTACCAGGCTGGCGATCTGATCAACGCTGAAATCTTCGCCGCTGGTCAACTGGTTGATGTAACCGGTCAGTCCAAGGGTAAAGGCTTCCAGGGTACGATCAAGCGTTGGAATTTCCGTGGTCAAGACAACACTCACGGTAACTCCGTTTCCCACCGCGTCCCGGGCTCTATTGGCCAGTGCCAGACTCCTGGTCGTGTATTCAAGGGCAAAAAAATGTCCGGTCATATGGGCGCTGAGCGCGTGACCGTGCAGTCCCTCGAAGTAGTGCGCGTCGACGCTGAACGCAATCTGTTGTTGGTCAAGGGTGCTGTTCCTGGCGCTACTGGCGGCAACCTGGTTGTACGTCCAGCGGCCAAGGCTCGCGGTTAAGGGGAAGCTGACATGCAATTAAATGTAAATGACGCTCAAGCGATCGAAGTTTCCGAACTGACATTTGGCGGCGAATTCAACGAGACGCTCGTTCACCAAGCAGTCGTGGCCTACATGGCCGGCGGCCGTCAAGGTAGCAAGCAGCAAAAGACCCGTTCCGACGTACGTGGTGGCGGTAAGCGCCCTTGGCGTCAGAAAGGCACTGGCCGTGCTCGTGCCGGTACTATCCGTAGCCCAATCTGGCGTGGCGGCGGTACCACTTTCGCAGCTCGTCCACAGGATCACTCGCAGAAGCTCAACAAGAAGATGTACCGCGCAGCACTGCGCTCCATCCTTGCTGAACTCGTGCGTACCGATCGTCTGGTCGTGGTTCAGGACTTCGCTGTTGAAAGTCCAAAAACCAAAGAACTGCTGGGCAAACTGACCAACATGAGCCTGACCGACGTTTTGATCGTGTCCGAAGCTGTTGATCAGAACCTGTACCTGGCTGCTCGCAACCTGCCACACGTTGATGTACGTGACGTGCAAGGTTCCGATCCAGTTAGTCTGATCGCATACGACAAGGTGTTGATCACCGTGTCGGCCGTGAAGAAATTCGAGGAGCTGCTGGGATGAACCAGGAACGCGTATTTAAAGTTCTGCTTGGCCCGCACGTTTCCGAAAAGGCTACGGTTCTGGCTGACAAGAAAGGCCAGTTCGTTTTCAAGGTTGCAACTGACGCAACCAAGCTGGAAATCAAGAAGGCCGTCGAAAGCCTGTTCAGCGTGAAAGTAGAGCGTGTTACTACCCTGAATGTTCTGGGTAAGAGCAAGCGCACTGCTCGCGGTCTGGGCAAGCGTAATGACTGGAAGAAGGCGGTTATCTCCCTTCAGCCAGGCCAAGATCTCGATTTCAGCAGCAGTGCTGAGTAAGGAAGGGGTGCATCATGGCAATCGTTAAATGCAAACCGACTTCCCCTGGCCGCCGTTTTGTGGTCAAGGTGGTCAACCAGGAGCTGCATAAAGGCGCTCCTCACGCACCGCTGCTCGAGAAAAAATCGAAGACTGGTGGTCGTAACAACAATGGTCGCATTACCACTCGTCACATCGGTGGTGGCCATAAGCAGCATTATCGTCTGGTCGATTTCCGTCGCAACGACAAAGATGGCATCTCCGCCACTGTCGAGCGTATTGAATACGATCCAAACCGTACTGCTCACATCGCTCTGCTGCTGTACGCAGATGGCGAGCGTCGCTACATCATCGCCCCTAAAGGCGTGAGTGCTGGCGACCAGCTGATCGCAGGTGCCTTGGCACCGATCAAGCCGGGCAACGCTCTGCAACTGCGCAACATTCCAGTTGGTAGCACCGTACACGGCATCGAATTGAAGCCAGGTAAAGGCGCGCAAATCGCTCGTTCCGCTGGTGCTTCGGCTCAGCTGATCGCCCGTGAAGGTGTCTACGTGACCCTGCGTCTGCGTTCTGGTGAGATGCGTAAAGTGCTGGCTGAATGCCGTGCGACCCTGGGCGAAGTCTCGAACTCCGAGCACAGCCTGCGTTCGCTGGGTAAAGCTGGTGCCAAACGCTGGCGTGGCGTTCGCCCAACCGTTCGTGGTGTTGCCATGAACCCGGTTGACCACCCACACGGTGGTGGTGAAGGTCGTACCTCTGGTGGTCGTCATCCGGTATCGCCATGGGGCTTCCCGACTAAGGGCGCGAAGACTCGTGGTAATAAGCGTACCGACAAAATGATCGTCCGTCGTCGCAAGTAAATAGAGGGATACGACAGTGCCACGTTCTCTGAAAAAAGGTCCTTTTATTGATCTTCACCTACTGAAGAAGATCGAAGTGGCGGCGGAAAAGAACGATCGCAAACCAGTTAAAACCTGGTCGCGTCGTTCGATGATCCTGCCACAAATGGTCGGTTTGACCATCGCAGTACACAACGGTCGTCAACACGTCCCAGTTCTCGTTAACGAAGACATGGTCGGCCACAAACTGGGCGAGTTTGCCGGTACCCGCACTTATCGTGGGCACGTGGCAGACAAGAAAGCCAAGCGTTAAGGGGTTAGGAAATGGAAGTAGCCGCTAAGTTGTCGGGCGCTCGAATCTCCGCCCAGAAAGCCCGCTTGGTCGCCGACCAGATCCGCGGGAAGAAGGTGGGCGAAGCGCTCAACCTGTTGGCTTTCAGCAGTAAGAAAGCCGCCGAGATCATGAAGAAAGTGCTGGAGTCGGCCGTAGCCAACGCCGAGCATAACGAAGGCGCAGACGTTGATGACCTTAAAGTCAGCACCGTTTTCGTCAACGAAGGGCGTTCGCTGAAGCGAATCATGCCACGTGCCAAAGGCCGTGCTGATCGCATCGTCAAGCGGTCTTGCCATATCACTGTCAAGGTTGCTGACAAGTAACGGAGTCGAAGAGATGGGTCAGAAAGTACATCCCATTGGCATTCGCCTGGGAATCGTCAAGGAACACACCTCCGTCTGGTACGCAGATGGCCGGACTTATGCGGACTATTTGTTCGCTGATCTGAAGGTGCGTGAGTATCTCCAAGACAAACTAAAAAGCGCGTCCGTAAGCCGTATCGATATCCATCGCCCGGCGCAAACCGCACGTATCACCATCCACACCGCTCGTCCAGGTATCGTTATCGGGAAGAAAGGTGAAGATGTTGAGAAACTGCGTCAGGACCTGACCAAGCAAATGGGTGTGCCTGTGCACATCAATATCGAAGAGATCCGCAAGCCGGAGCTCGACGGTATGCTGGTTGCGCAGAGCGTAGCTCAGCAGCTGGAGCGTCGTGTAATGTTCCGTCGCGCTATGAAGCGCGCTGTACAGAACGCTATGCGCATTGGTGCCAAAGGCATCAAAATCCAAGTGAGCGGTCGTCTCGGCGGTGCTGAAATCGCACGTACTGAATGGTATCGCGAAGGTCGTGTGCCACTGCACACCCTGCGTGCCGACATCGACTATGCCAACTACGAAGCTCACACCACTTACGGTGTGATCGGTGTAAAGGTTTGGATCTTCAAAGGCGAAGTAATTGGTGGTCGCCAAGAAGAACTGAAACCACAAGCACCAGCGCCTCGTAAAAAAGCTGCTAAGTAAGGGGTACGCCAAATGTTGCAACCTAAGCGTACGAAGTTCCGCAAGCAGATGACAGGCCACAACCGTGGTCTGGCTCAGCGCGGTAGCAAAGTCAGCTTCGGCGAGTTCGCGCTGAAGTCTGTAGCTCGTGGTCGTCTCACCGCTCGTCAGATCGAGTCAGCGCGTCGTGCTCTGACCCGTCACGTAAAACGTGGCGGCAAGATCTGGATCCGTGTATTCCCGGACAAGCCGATCTCCAAAAAACCTCTCGAGGTTCGTATGGGTAAAGGTAAGGGTAACGTGGAATACTGGGTAGCCCAGATTCAGCCAGGCAAAGTCCTGTATGAAATCGAGGGTGTAACTGAAGAGCTGGCGCGTGAGGCTTTTGCCCTGGCTGCTGCAAAGCTGCCGCTCGCCACCGCCTTTGTTAAACGGACGGTGATGTGATGAAAGCGAATGAACTTCGTGAAAAATCCGCACAGCAGCTGAACGAGCAACTGCTCGGCCTGCTGCGCGACCAGTTCAATCTGCGTATGCAGAAAGCAACTGGCCAGTTGGGGCAGTCTCATCTGCTCTCGCAAGTTAAGCGTGACATCGCTCGCGTGAAGACTGTGCTCAACCAGCAGGCAGGTAAGTGATCATGGCTGAAGCCGAAAAGACTGTCCGTACGCTGACTGGCCGTGTTGTCAGCGACAAGATGGACAAAACCATCACCGTTTTGATCGAGCGTCGCGTTAAGCACCCGATTTACGGTAAATATGTTAAGCGTTCGACTAAGCTGCACGCGCACGACGAAACCAATCAGTGCCACATCGGCGACAAAGTCACTATTCGTGAAACTCGTCCGCTGGCCAAGACCAAGTCTTGGGCACTGGTTGATGTTCTCGAACGCGCTGTGGAAGTCTAAGGACTAGGGGTCGGAGAAATTATATGATTCAGACTCAATCCATGCTCGATGTGGCCGATAACAGCGGCGCTCGCCGCGTTATGTGCATCAAGGTGCTGGGTGGCTCCCATCGTCGTTACGCTGGTATCGGTGACATCATCAAGGTTACCGTCAAGGAAGCAATTCCTCGCGGTAAAGTGAAAAAAGGCCAAGTGATGACTGCTGTTGTAGTCCGCACTCGTCACGGCGTACGCCGTGCTGATGGCTCCATTATCCGCTTTGATGGCAACGCTGCTGTTCTTCTGAACAACAAGCAAGAGCCTATCGGCACCCGTATCTTTGGGCCAGTGACCCGTGAACTTCGTACTGAGAAGTTCATGAAGATCGTCTCGCTCGCCCCAGAAGTGCTGTAAGGAGATCCGACATGCAAAAGATTCGTCGTGACGACGAGATCATCGTGATCGCCGGCAAAGACAAAGGTAAGCGCGGTAAGGTGCTTAAGGTTCTCGCTAATAACCGTCTGGTTATCGGTGGTCTGAACCTGGTCAAGCGTCATACCAAGCCTAACCCGATGTCGGGCGTGCAAGGCGGTATCGTCGAAAAAGAAGCTCCATTGGACGCTTCTAACGTCGCCATTTTCAACGGCGAAACCAACAAGGCTGACCGCGTTGGTTTCAAAGTAGAAGATGGCAAGAAAATTCGTGTCTTCAAGTCGACCCAAAAAGCGGTTGATGCTTGAACACTGCTAGGTAGAAGACCATGGCACGACTAAAAGAGATTTACTGGAAAGAAATCGCACCGAAACTTAAGGAAGAACTTAAGCTTTCGAACGTGATGGAAGTTCCACGCGTTACCAAAATCACCCTGAACATGGGTTTGGGCGAAGCGGTCGGTGACAAAAAAGTCATCGAGCACGCTGTTGCTGACCTGGAAAAGATCACCGGTCAAAAAGTCGTTGTGACTTACGCTCGGAAATCCATCGCAGGCTTTAAAGTCCGCGAAGGCTGGCCGATCGGCGTCAAAGTGACTCTGCGCCGTGAGCGTATGTACGAATTCCTGGATCGTCTGCTGTCGATCTCCCTGCCTCGGGTCCGCGACTTCCGCGGCCTGAATGCCAAGTCCTTCGATGGTCGTGGTAACTACAGCATGGGCGTGAAAGAGCAGATCATTTTCCCGGAAATCGACTACGACAAGATCGATGCTCTCCGCGGTCTGGACATCACCCTGACCACCACTGCCAAGAACGATGATGAAGGTCGCGCCCTGTTGCGTGCTTTCAAATTCCCGTTCCGCAACTGATTGGAGTAGGACCATGGCCAAGATGAGCATGAAAAACCGCGAGCTGAAACGTCAGCTCACGGTTGCCAAGTACGCCAAGAAGCGTGCAGCACTGAAAGCAATCATCGTTGATCTGAACGCAAGTCCAGAAGCGCGTTGGGAAGCTACAGTTGCTCTGCAGAAGCAGCCACGTGACGCAAGCGCTTCGCGCATGCGTAACCGCTGCCGCCTGACCGGTCGTCCACACGGCGTTTACCGCAAGTTCGGCCTCGGCCGTAACAAACTGCGTGAAGCGGCAATGCGTGGTGACGTACCAGGTCTGGTTAAAGCCAGCTGGTAAGTACTTTCAACGTCAAGGTGGTCGGTTTCGCAAGATACTGACCGCCGGTGGCCTTGAATCTGGAACAAGCCCCTTTTGGGGCTTGTTTCATTTCCGGACTGTGTCTAAAATACGCGGCTCGCCTGAGCCCGTGTTTTTTACGCTCGGAAGATTCTCGGCGACATATGTAGCCGCAAGGCTAATTTTTTTGTATTAGGAGCGTCTAGCCCATGAGTATGCAGGACCCGTTAGCGGACATGCTAACTCGTATCCGTAATGCCCAGATGGCTGAAAAGTCCGTCGTAAGCATGCCATCTTCCAAGTTGAAGGTAGCTGTTGCCAAAGTCCTGAAAGACGAAGGCTACATTGCGGGTTATCAGATCAGCAGCGAAATCAAGCCACTGCTGTCCATCGAGCTGAAGTACTTCGAAGGCCGTTCGGTCATCGAGGAAGTGAAGCGCGTTAGCCGTCCAGGCCTGCGTCAGTACAAGTCCGCTGAAGATCTGCCGAAAGTTCGTGGCGGTCTGGGCGTGTCTATCGTCTCCACCAACAAAGGTGTGATGACGGATCGTGCTGCGCGCGCTGCCGGTGTCGGCGGCGAAGTTCTTTGCACTGTGTTCTAAGGGGGGATAAGCATGTCTCGCGTCGCTAAGAACCCCGTTAAGCTGCCAGCCGGTGTCGAAGTCAAATTCGCAGGCCAACAGCTTTCGGTGAAGGGTGCCAAGGGCACTCTTGAACTGAATATCCATTCGTCCGTTGAGATCGTTGAAGAAGCTGGTGAGCTGCGTTTCGCTGCTCGCAATGGCGATCAACAAACTCGCGCAATGGCCGGTACCACGCGTGCGTTGGTAAACAACATGGTCCAAGGCGTAAGCCAAGGCTTCGAGCGTAAGCTCCAGCTGGTCGGTGTTGGTTACAAAGCGCAAGCAAAAGGCACGGTTTTGAACCTGGCCCTTGGCTTCTCGCACCCAGTGGATTACGAACTGCCGGAAGGCATCACCGCTGAGACCCCTAGCCAAACCGATATCCTGATCAAGGGCATCGATAAGCAGCTGGTAGGTCAGGTGGCCGCTGAGATCCGCGACTTCCGTCCACCAGAGCCGTACAAAGGCAAAGGTGTGCGCTACGCGGACGAAGTCGTCCGTCGTAAAGAAGCCAAGAAGAAGTAGGGCATAGCAAATGACCGACAAAAAAGTTACTCGACTGCGTCGCGCTCGCAAAGCACGCCTGAAAATGCACGAACTCGAAGTCGTGCGTCTCTGCGTGTATCGCTCGTCGCAGCACATCTACGCCCAGGTCATCTCGGCCGACGGCAACAAAGTCCTGGCAAGCGCCTCGACTTTGGATAAAGAACTGCGTGATGGTGCCACCGGCAACATCGACGCGGCCACAAAGGTTGGCCAGCTGGTCGCTACACGTGCTAAGGCCGTGGGCGTCTCGCAAGTGGCTTTCGACCGCTCTGGCTTCAAGTACCACGGCCGCGTTAAAGCGCTGGCTGATGCTGCTCGTGAAGCTGGGCTGGAGTTCTAAGTTATGTCAAATAACGACCAAAAGCGCGACGAAGGCTACATTGAGAAGCTGGTTCAAGTTAACCGCGTAGCCAAAACCGTTAAAGGCGGCCGTATCTTCACTTTCACCGCGTTGACCGTGGTGGGTGATGGTAAAGGGCGTGTTGGCTTCGGCCGTGGCAAGTCACGTGAAGTGCCTGCTGCGATCCAGAAGGCAATGGAAGCTGCTCGTCGCAACATGATCCAGGTTGATCTGAACGGCACTACCCTGCAGTACGCAATGAAGTCCGCCCATGGCGCTTCGAAGGTGTACATGCAGCCTGCTTCTGAAGGTACCGGTATCATCGCTGGCGGCGCTATGCGTGCTGTCCTCGAAGTTGCTGGCGTTCAGAACGTTCTGGCCAAGTGCTACGGCTCGACTAACCCGGTAAACGTGGTTCACGCCACTTTCAAGGGTTTGAAAGCTATGCAATCTCCTGAGTCCATCGCTGCCAAGCGTGGCCTGACTGTGAAGGAGATCTTCTGATCATGGCTACCGTTAAAGTAACGCTGATCAAAAGCATGACCGGCCGCATTCCTAACCACAAACTGTGCGTTAAGGGTTTGGGTCTGCGTCGCATCGGTCACACTGTAGAAGTCCAGGATACTCCCGAGAATCGCGGGATGATCAACAAGGCTTACTACATGCTGCGTGTAGAGGGTTAATCGATGAAACTCAATGATCTGAGTCCAGCGCCGGGTTCCCGTCGCGAAAAGCATCGTCCGGGCCGTGGTATCGGTAGCGGTTTGGGTAAGACTGGTGGCCGTGGCCACAAAGGTCAGACCTCCCGCTCCGGTGGCACCATCGCTCCAGGCTTTGAAGGCGGTCAACAGCCGCTGCATCGTCGCCTGCCTAAGTTCGGTTTCGTATCCCTGAAAGCCATGGACCGCGCAGAAGTGCGTCTGTCCGAGCTGGCTAAAGTGGAAGGCGACATCGTTACTGTGCAGACCCTGAAAGATGCCAACGTGATCAACGTCAACGTACAGCGTGTGAAAATCATGCTGTCCGGTGAAGTGACTCGCGCTGTCACTATCGGCAAGGGAATCGGCGCCACCAAAGGTGCGCGTTCGGCTATCGAAGCAGCTGGCGGCAAGTTCGAGGAATAAATGGCTAAGCAAGGTGCTCTCTCAGCGCTCGGCAAAGGCGGTATGTCTGAACTTTGGGCTCGTCTGCGTTTTCTGTTCCTGGCGATTATCGTCTACCGAATAGGCGCACACATCCCGGTTCCAGGTATCAACCCGGACCGACTCGCAGACCTGTTTCGACAGAATGAGGGGACCATTCTTAGCTTGTTCAACATGTTTTCCGGCGGCGCGCTGGAACGGATGAGCATCTTTGCACTGGGGATCATGCCGTACATTTCGGCATCGATCATCATGCAACTGATGACCGCCGTCAGCCCGCAGCTGGAGCAGTTGAAGAAGGAAGGTGAAGCTGGCCGTCGCAAGATTAGCCAGTACACCCGCTACGGCACTGTCGTCCTCGCTCTGGTTCAAGCTATCGGCATGTCCGTTGGCCTGGCAGGGCAGGGCGTTGCGTTCACTGGTGACTTTGGCTTCCATTTCGTCGCGGTATCCACGTTTGTGGCTGGTGCGATGTTCATGATGTGGCTGGGTGAGCAGATTACTGAGCGTGGTGTTGGTAACGGTATCTCGATGTTGATTTTCGCAGGTATCGTCGCCGGTCTTCCGAGAGCAATTGGGCAGTCTTTCGAGTCTGCGCGTCAGGGGGATATCAATATCTTCGCCCTGGTTGCTATCGGTTTGCTGGCAGTAGCGATTATCGGTTTTGTGGTGTTCATTGAGCGTGGTCAGCGTCGTATTGCTGTTCACTACGCCAAGCGTCAGCAGGGCCGTAAGGTGTTTGCTGCGCAGACCAGCCACTTGCCGCTGAAGGTGAATATGGCCGGCGTTATTCCGGCAATTTTCGCGAGCAGCATCTTGCTGTTTCCGGCTTCGTTGGGTACCTGGTTTGGTCAGTCTGAAAATATGGGCTGGCTGCAGGACCTCTCTCAGTCGATCGCTCCTGGTCAGCCGTTGAATATTCTGCTGTTTAGTGCAGGGATTATTTTCTTCTGCTTCTTCTATACGGCGTTGATGTTCAATCCGAAAGACGTAGCGGAAAACCTGAAGAAGTCCGGTGCCTTTATTCCGGGTATTCGTCCGGGTGAGCAGTCTGCGCGCTACATTGATGGCGTTCTGACTCGTTTGACCCTGTTCGGTGCTCTATATATGACGGCCGTCTGTTTGCTTCCCCAGTTCCTGGTGGTTGCGGCAAACGTTCCGTTCTACCTTGGCGGGACCTCGTTGCTGATCGTGGTCGTGGTTGTGATGGACTTCATGTCCCAAGTACAATCGCACCTCGTTTCGCACCAGTACGAATCCCTGATGAAGAAAGCCAACCTGAAGGGCTACGGCAGCGGCATGTTGCGCTGAGTACCCCATAAGGTTCGAGGAGTTGGTGATGAAAGTTCGTGCATCGGTGAAAAAGCTGTGCCGTAACTGCAAGATTATTCGCCGCGAAGGTGTTGTTCGAGTAATTTGCAGCGCGGAACCGCGTCACAAACAGCGCCAAGGCTGAGTGTGATCCGCTTGAAGCCCGGCAGCTAGTGCGCTGCCGGGTTGATTATTTGTTATTACAGCGATATTATCTCGCGCCCTATTTCTTGGCTTCCGGGGCGTAGGTAGCTGTCAATTGGAGTCCCACTGAATGGCCCGTATTGCAGGCGTTAACATTCCAGATAACAAGCACACTGTTATCTCGCTGACCTACATCTATGGTGTTGGTCGCACTACTGCGCAGAAAATTTGCGCAGACACTGGGGTAAACCCAGCCGCAAAGATCAAGGATCTGAGCGACGAGCAGATTGAGCTGTTGCGTGGCGAAGTGGCGAAGTTCACCACTGAAGGTGACCTGCGTCGCGAAATCAACATGAAAATCAAGCGTTTGATGGACCTCGGTTGCTACCGTGGTCTGCGTCATCGTCGTGGTCTTCCAGTGCGCGGTCAGCGTACCAAGACTAACGCGCGTACCCGTAAAGGTCCGCGTAAGCCGATCCGCAAGTAATCGCCCACGCGAATCGACAGGAAAATTATCATGGCAAAACCTGCTGCTCGTCCTCGTAAAAAAGTTAAAAAGACAGTGGTTGATGGCATCGCCCACATCCATGCTTCTTTTAACAACACAATCGTGACCATCACCGACCGTCAAGGTAACGCGCTTTCTTGGGCTACCTCCGGTGGTTCGGGTTTCCGCGGTTCCCGCAAGTCCACCCCGTTTGCTGCTCAAGTAGCTGCTGAACGTGCTGGCCAAGCTGCGCTGGAATACGGCCTGAAAAACCTCGACGTTAACGTCAAAGGTCCAGGTCCAGGTCGTGAGTCTGCTGTCCGTGCTTTGAACGGCTGTGGCTATAAGATCGCCAGCATCACCGACGTGACGCCAATCCCGCACAACGGGTGCCGTCCGCCGAAGAAGCGCCGCGTGTAATCCAGGAGATTGTAAAGAATGGCTCGTTACATTGGTCCAAAATGCAAACTCGCTCGTCGTGAAGGCACCGATCTCTTCTTGAAGAGCGGCGTGCGCGCGATCGAATCGAAGTGCAACATTGAAGCAGCACCTGGTATCCACGGCCAACGCCGCGGTCGCCAGTCCGATTACGGCACCCAACTGCGTGAAAAGCAGAAGGTCCGTCGTATCTACGGCGTTCTCGAGCGTCAGTTCAGCGGCTACTACAAAGAAGCTGCTGGCAAGAAAGGTGCAACCGGTGAAAACCTGCTGCAACTGCTCGAATGCCGTCTGGACAACGTTGTATACCGTATGGGCTTTGGTTCGACTCGCGCCGAATCCCGTCAGCTGGTATCGCACAAATCCGTCAGCGTAAACGGCCAAACCGTTAACGTACCGTCTTACCAGGTTCGTGCTGGTGACGTGGTCGCGATTCGCGAGAAAGCAAAAAACCAACTTCGCATTGTCCAAGCTCTCGATCTGTGTGCCCAACGTGGCCGCGTAGAATGGGTAGAAGTAGACACTGAGAAGAAGTCGGGCGTTTTCAAGAACGTTCCTGCTCGCAGTGATCTGTCCGCCGACATCAACGAAAGCCTGATTGTCGAGCTCTACTCCAAGTAAGGGCTAGAAAATAGGTGCATCCATGCAGATTTCGGTAAATGAGTTCCTGACACCGCGCCACATTGATGTGCAGGTTGTCAGTCCAACCCGCGCTAAAATTACTCTCGAGCCTCTCGAGCGTGGTTTTGGCCACACCCTGGGCAACGCGCTGCGCCGCATCCTGTTGTCCTCAATGCCCGGCTGTGCAGTAGTCGAGGCCGAGATTGACGGTGTGCTCCACGAGTACAGCGCCATCGAAGGTGTACAGGAAGACGTAATTGAAATCCTGTTGAACCTTAAAGGTCTGGCTATCAAGCTGCACGGCCGTGACGAAGTTACGCTGACCTTGTCGAAGAAGGGTTCGGGGGTGGTTACCGCTGCCGATATTCAGCTGGATCATGATGTCGAGATCGTTAATCCCGATCACGTAATCGCTAACCTGGCGTCTAACGGCGCCCTGAACATGAAGCTCACCGTAGCTCGTGGTCGTGGTTATGAACCGGCCGACTCGCGTCAGAGCGATGAAGACGAAAGCCGCAGCATTGGTCGCTTGCAGCTTGACTCTTCGTTCAGCCCGGTTCGCCGTATCGCATACGTGGTGGAAAACGCCCGTGTCGAGCAGCGTACTAACCTGGACAAGCTGGTTATTGATCTGGAAACCAACGGTACTCTGGATCCTGAAGAGGCTATCCGCCGCGCTGCAACCATTCTGCAACAGCAGTTGGCTGCGTTCGTCGACCTCAAGGGTGACAGCGAACCAGTGGTAATCGAGCAGGAAGACGAGATCGATCCGATCCTGCTTCGCCCGGTTGACGATCTGGAACTGACTGTACGTTCGGCTAACTGCCTTAAGGCGGAAAACATCTACTACATCGGCGACCTGATTCAGCGTACCGAAGTAGAGCTGTTGAAGACTCCGAACCTTGGCAAGAAATCCTTGACTGAAATCAAGGACGTTCTGGCCTCCCGCGGTCTGTCCCTCGGCATGCGCCTCGACAACTGGCCGCCTGCAAGTCTTAAGAAGGACGACAAGGCGACTGCCTGATCGTCGTAATCACCGAACGTGAGTTTGGTAAGGAATGAACCATGCGTCATCGTAAAAGTGGTCGTCACCTGAGCCGTACCAGCTCGCACCGCAAGGCCATGTTCCAAAACATGGCGGTGTCGCTGTTCGAGCACGAGCTGATCAAAACTACACTGCCGAAAGCTAAAGAACTGCGTCGCGTTGCTGAGCCGCTGATCACTTTGGCCAAGACAGACAGCCTGGCTAACCGCCGTTTGGCTTTCGACCGTACTCGTTCGAAAGCTATCGTTGGTAAGCTCTTCAACGACCTGGGCAAGCGTTATGCTACCCGTGAGGGTGGCTACCTGCGCATCCTCAAGTGCGGCTTCCGCACTGGCGACAACGCGCCTATGGCGTACGTCGAGTTGGTTGATCGTGCTACTGCCGGCGAAGCTGTAAGCGCCGAGTAACACGGCAGTCTGCAACGAAGAACCGGGCCTGGCGCCCGGTTTTTTGTGCGCGTAATAAAAGCGCATTAGGTCCAGGTTTCCCGGGGACGCTGGGCGAGATGGACGTTGGCTCGGTTGGTAGTAATTTTCTATTGAAGCCTACAATTTAATAAATTTGTAGGTGTCATGTTGTTGATTGATACTCCCTCCAAGCCGATTAGCCGGCAGTTCCAAGCCAGACCTGAGGAAATTGCGCATGAGCCAGAATAAAGTCCTTACCACCGCCAGCGGTGCACCCGTTGCGGATAATCAGAATTCCCGTTCTGCCGGCCCCCGTGGCCCGCTGCTGCTCGACGACTTCCACCTGATCGAGAAGCTCGCTCACTTCAACCGTGAAAATATTCCGGAGCGCCGTGTACACGCCAAAGGTTCGGGCGCCTACGGTACGTTCACCGTCACCCGAGACATCACTCAATACACCAGCGCCAAGCTGTTCGAGTCAGTGGGTAAGCAAACCCCAACGTTCCTGCGGTTCTCCACTGTAGGTGGTGAGCGCGGTTCGGCTGACACTGAGCGCGACCCACGCGGCTTCGCCTTGAAGTTCTATACCGAGGAAGGCAACTGGGACATCGTCGGCAACAATACGCCTGTGTTCTTCATCCGTGACCCGCTGAAATTCCCGGATTTCATCCACACCCAAAAGCGTCTGCCGCAAAGCAACCTGAAAAGCGCACAGATGATGTGGGACTTCTGGTCGCACTCCCCAGAGGCGCTGCACCAGGTCACCATCCTGTTCTCGGACCGTGGCATCCCTGATGGCTACCGCCACATGCACGGCTTCGGCAGTCACACCTACAGCCTGATCAACGCCAACGGCGAGCGTCACTGGGTGAAATGGCACTACAAGACCAAGCAAGGCATCAAGAACCTGGCGCCGGCTGAAGCTGCGCGCCTGGCGGGTACCGATCCTGACTATGCCCAGCGCGATCTGTTTGGCGCCATTGAACGTGGTGATTTCCCAAAATGGCGCGTTTGCATCCAGATCATGACCGAGGCTCAAGCGAACGCTCACTACGAAAACCCGTTTGACGTCACCAAGACCTGGTCGCAAAAAGAATTCCCACTGATCGAGGTGGGCGAGCTGGAACTCAACCGCAACCCGCTGAACTACTTCGCCGAAGTGGAACAGGCCGCGTTCGGCCCAAGCAATATGGTCCCAGGCGTTGGCCTGTCGCCGGACCGTATGCTGCAAGGTCGCGTCTTTGCCTACGCAGATGCTCACCGGTACCGTGTTGGCACCAATCACCAGCAACTGCCGGTGAATGCTCCACGTAACCCGGTCAACAGCTACCAGCGTGACGGGTCGATGGCCTTTGGCAGTAATGGTGGCGCTGCGCCTAACTACGAGCCAAACAGCTACGGCGATGCGCCAAAGCAGGCGCCACAGTACGCGGAGCCTGCACTGGCCTTGAGCGGCGCAGCTGATCGTTACGATCATCGCGAAGACACTGATTACTACAGCCACGCCGGTGCACTGTTCCGCTTGATGAATGACGAGCAGAAAGCGCTGCTGACCAGCAACATCGCCGGTGCGATGGGCGGTGTTTCCAGTTATGTGGTCCAGCGTCAGTTGCAGCATTTTTACAAAGCGGATCCCGCTTATGGAGAAGCAATCGCAAATGCACTGGGTGTATCGCTTAACTGACTCTAAACGATAAGCAGAACCGCCCTCATTTGGGCGGTTTTTGCGTTATTTCAGCTACTTTTCTCCGGAAATCTTCGCTTTTCTGCCGTTGATCCCGTGACCTTCAGGTCAGCATGGTTCAAACTACAGACTTTCAAGCAGGGAGATGTAGGGCGATGCAAGGTCACCCCGACGTAATCGATTACCTCAACACGTTGCTGACGGGCGAACTGGCAGCTCGTGACCAATATTTCATCCATTCGCGTATGTACGAAGACTGGGGCTTTACCGAGCTCTATGAACGTATTAACCATGAGATGGAAGAAGAGGCGCAGCACGCTGACGCACTGATGCGTCGTATCCTCATGCTCGAAGGCACGCCGCGCATGCGTCCCGACGACCTGGATGTGGGCACCACAGTGCCGGATATGCTCGCTGCCGACCTTCGTCTCGAATACAAGGTCCGTGCCGCGCTCTGCAAGGGCATTGAGCTGTGCGAGCAGCACAACGACTATGTCACTCGCGAGATCCTGCGCGTGCAGTTGAATGACACCGAAGAAGATCATACCTACTGGCTGGAAAAGCAGTTGGGTCTGATCAAGCTGATTGGCCTGGAAAACTACCTGCAATCGCAGTTCTGATTCCGGCTACGAAAAAGCCCCTGCCACCGATGAGGTGACAGGGGCTTTTTATCGGGCCCGGTAAATCAGGCCCGGTCGCGCTCCAGCAACGGCTTCAGATAGTAGCCAGTATGGGATTGCGACATCTCGGCAACTTGCTCCGGTGTACCCACAGCAATGATCTGCCCGCCCTTGGAACCGCCTTCCGGCCCCAGGTCCACCAGCCAGTCGGCAGTCTTGATCACATCCAGGTTGTGTTCAATCACCACCACCGTATTACCGTGATCACGCAACCGATGCAGCACGTCCAGCAGTTGCTGAATATCGGCAAAGTGCAGGCCAGTGGTTGGCTCATCAAGGATATACAAGGTTTTGCCTGTATCCCGTTTGGACAACTCACGCGACAACTTCACCCGCTGCGCTTCACCACCCGACAGCGTGGTCGCCGACTGCCCCAGCTTGATATAAGACAGGCCGACATCCATCAATGTCTGGAGCTTGCGCGCCAACGCCGGAACCGCGTCGAAGAACACCCGCGCTTCCTCGATGGTCATCTCCAGGGTTTCGTGAATGTTCTTGCCCTTGTATTTGATTTCCAGGGTTTCACGGTTATAGCGCTTGCTCTTGCACACATCGCACGGCACATAGATATCCGGCAGGAAGTGCATCTCGACCTTGATCAAGCCATCGCCCTGGCAGGCTTCACAGCGACCGCCCTTGACGTTGAACGAGAACCGGCCCGGCCCGTAGCCGCGTGAGCGGGATTCCGGAACACCGGCGAACAACTCGCGAATCGGCGTGAACAGCCCGGTGTAAGTCGCCGGGTTGGACCGCGGCGTACGGCCAATCGGGCTCTGGTCGATGTCGACCACCTTGTCCAGATGCTCCAGGCCCTTGATGCTGTCGTGGGCCGCCGCTTCCAGGGTGGTAGCGCCGTTCAGGGCGGTGGCACTGAGTGGGAACAACGTGTTGTTGATCAGCGTCGACTTGCCCGAGCCGGAAACCCCGGTCACACAGGTCAGCAGGCCCAGGGGGATTTCCAGATCCACATTGCGCAAGTTGTTGCCACGAGCACCCTTGAGGTGCAACGCCATCTTCTTGTTGCGCGGCGTGCGCTTGGCCGGCACCGCAATTTTCACGCGGCCCGACAGGTACTTGCCGGTCAGTGAATCCGGATGCGCCATGACTTCGGCAGGCGTGCCCTCGGCGACAATATGTCCGCCATGCACACCCGCGCCAGGGCCGATATCGACCACGTAATCCGCCAGGCGAATCGCGTCCTCGTCGTGCTCGACCACAATCACCGTGTTGCCGATATCCCGCAGGTGTTTCAACGTACCCAGCAAGCGATCGTTGTCGCGTTGATGCAAGCCGATCGACGGCTCATCGAGGATGTACAACACGCCCACCAGTCCCGCGCCGATCTGGCTGGCCAGGCGAATCCGCTGGGCCTCGCCGCCCGACAGGGTATCGGCACTGCGGTCCAGCGACAGATAGTCCAGGCCAACGTTGACCAGGAACTGCAGGCGCTCGCGGATTTCCTTGAGGATCTTGTCGGCAATCTCCCCACGGCGGCCGGTCAGCTTGAGCACACCAAAGTACTCACAGGCATCGCCGATTGGCAAGTTGGTCACCGCCGGCAACGTCTTCTCGCCAACCCACACATGCCGCGCTTCGCGGCGCAGGCGAGTGCCACGGCAATCAGGGCAAGGTTGGGTGCTGAGGAATTTCGCCAGCTCTTCGCGCACGCTGGCCGATTCGGTCTCGCGGTAACGGCGCTCAAGGTTCGGCACGATGCCTTCGAACGGGTGGGAGCGCTTGACGATGTCACCACGGTCGTTCAGATACTTGAAGTCGACGTTCTGCGAGCCGCTGCCGTTGAGGATGACCTTCTGCTGGTCCGCCGGCAGTTGGTTGAACGGCACTTCGAGGCTGAACTTGTAGTGCGACGCCAACGACCCCAACATCTGGAAGTAGTAGACGTTGCGCCTGTCCCAGCCACGAATCGCCCCCTCCGCCAACGTCAGGTCGCCGTTGACCAGGCGCTTGATGTCGAAGAACTGCTTGACGCCCAGGCCGTCACAGGTCGGGCAGGCGCCGGCCGGGTTGTTGAAGGAAAACAGCTTGGGTTCCAGTTCGCTGATGGCATGGCCGCAGATCGGGCAGGCAAAGCGCGCGGAGAAGATGATCTCTTCGCCCGGCTCGTCGTCCATGGGCGCGACCAGGGCAATACCGTCGGCCAGCTTCAACGCGGTCTCGAAGGATTCCGCCAGGCGCTGCTGCAGGTCGGCACGCACCTTGAAACGGTCGACCACCACGTCGATGGAGTGCTTCTTCTGCTTGTCTAGCTTGGGCGCTTCATCCAGCTCATAAAGCTTGCCGTTGATGCGGGCGCGCACGAAACCTTGCGCCCGCAGCTCTTCAAAGACCGAGAGATGCTCGCCCTTGCGCTCGCGGATGACGGGCGCCAGCAGCATCAGCTTGGCGCCCTCCGGCTGGGCCAGCACCAGGTCAACCATCTGGCTGACGGTCTGGGCTTCCAGCGGAATATCGTGGTCCGGGCAGCGTGGAATACCCACGCGTGCATACAGCAGACGCAGGTAATCGTAGATTTCGGTAATGGTGCCCACGGTGGAGCGCGGGTTATGGGACGTCGATTTCTGCTCGATGGAAATGGCCGGCGACAAACCTTCGATGGTGTCGACGTCGGGCTTTTCCATCATGGACAGGAACTGGCGGGCATAGGCCGACAGCGATTCCACATAGCGACGCTGGCCTTCGGCATACAGCGTGTCGAACGCCAGGGACGATTTGCCCGAACCGGACAGGCCGGTGATGACGATCAGTTTGTCCCGGGGCAGGGTCAGGTCGATGTTCTTCAGGTTGTGGGTTCTAGCCCCACGAATCAGGATCTTGTCCAAGATGGCCTCGCACGGCGGGCGTAAATAATGCCGGAGTATACGGCTAAAGACTGGATGAATATACACTGTCAAAAGGCCGCTTGCAGCCTTACATGAAAGCTGCGCGGCAAAGCGCCGCATATACCCTCTCAATCGATGGGACTGGTAGAATCGCCGCCGGTTCACACGAGGTTTTTCCATGCACGATCCCCACAGCGAACGCATGAGTAGCGGCGAGACCCGAGCGGCAAGCGGTCTGGCCCTGGTGTTCGCCTTCCGTATGCTGGGCATGTTTATGGTGTTGCCGGTGCTGGCGACCTATGGAATGGATCTCGCAGGCGCGACCCCCGCATTGATCGGCCTGGCGATTGGCGCCTATGGCTTGACCCAGGCGCTCTTCCAGATACCGTTCGGCATCATTTCCGACCGTATAGGCCGTCGCCCGGTGATTTACCTGGGGCTGATCGTGTTCGCCCTCGGCAGTGTGCTCGCGGCGCAGTCCGATTCGATCTGGGGCGTGATCGCCGGACGTATCCTGCAAGGCGCCGGGGCGATTTCCGCTGCGGTGATGGCGTTGCTGTCAGACCTGACCCGCGAACAACATCGCACCAAGGCCATGGCCATGATCGGCATGACCATCGGTTTATCGTTTGCCGTGGCGATGGTGGTCGGCCCGCTGCTGACTCGCGCTTTCGGCCTGCACGGGTTGTTCCTGGCCACCGGCGGCATGGCGTTGGTCGGTATCGTGATCGTGGCCTTCATGGTGCCGCGCTCGACCGGCACGCTGCAGCACCGTGAGTCCGGCGTCGCGCGCAAGGCGCTGTTGCCGACGCTCAAGCACCCGGACCTGCTGCGCCTGGATTTAGGTATCTTCGTGTTGCACGCAATGCTGATGTGCAGCTTCGTCGCCTTGCCCCTGGCGCTGGTGCAGAAAGCCGGTTTGCCCAAGGAGCAGCACTGGTGGGTCTACCTGACCGCCCTGTTGGTTTCGTTCTTCGCCATGATCCCGTTCATCATCTACGGCGAGAAGAAACGCAAAATGAAACGAGTTCTGCTCGGCGCCGTCGCGACATTGATGCTCACTGAACTATTCTTCTGGCAGTTCGGCGACAGCCTGCGGGCGCTGGTGATCGGCACGGTGGTGTTCTTCACCGCGTTCAACCTGCTGGAAGCGTCATTGCCGTCGCTGATCAGCAAGGTTTCACCGGCCGGCGGCAAGGGCACGGCGATGGGCGTGTATTCCACCAGCCAGTTCCTCGGTTCGGCGCTGGGCGGGATCATGGGTGGCTGGATGTTCCAGCATGGCGGTTTGTCGGTTGTGTTCCTCGGATGCGCCGGGCTGGCTGCACTTTGGCTGGTCTTTGCTGTTACCATGCGCGAACCTCCGTATGTGACGAGCCTACGCCTGCCGTTATCGCCTGAAGCGATGCGCGAAGCCGGCTTGGCCGAGCGCCTGAAGGCCGTCGTTGGAGTAACGGACGCAGTAGTGGTCGCAGAAGAAACTGCGATTTACATCAAATTGGACACCGAATTATTGGATCGCGCGACGCTCGAGCACCTGGTCAACCCAGTGCCGACAGCGCGCCCAGCCTAGGAGAACGTTATGGCCCGTGGGGTTAACAAAGTCATATTGGTCGGTACATGCGGCCAGGATCCCGAAGTTCGCTACCTGCCTAACGGTAACGCCGTGACGAACCTGAGTCTGGCGACCAGCGAACAGTGGACCGACAAGCAGACAGGCCAGAAGGTCGAGAAAACCGAATGGCACCGCGTGTCGATGTTCGGCAAAGTGGCCGAGATCGCCGGTGAGTACCTGCGCAAAGGTTCGCAGGTCTACATCGAAGGCAAACTGCAAACCCGCGAGTGGGAAAAAGACGGCATCAAGCGTTACACCACTGAAATCGTGGTCGACATGCAAGGCACCATGCAATTGCTGGGCGGCCGTCCACAGGGCGACCAACAGGGCCAGGGCGGCATGTCCAACTCGGCACCGCGTCCACAGCAATCGCGTCCGCAGCCAAGCCAGCAGCCTCAGCGCGAGTCGCGCCCGGCGCCACAACAGGCCGCTCCGCAGCCGGCTCCGGATTTCGACAGCTTTGATGACGATATCCCGTTCTGAGGCCTAAACCTCCAGACACAACAAAACCCCCGATAGCCCTGGCGTCGGGGGTTTTTTATGGGCGATGCTTAACCACCAAGAGAGGAGAACCCGATGACGTGGTCCGCCAAGCAGTACACGATGTTCGAGCAGCAGCGCACGCGCCCCGTCCGCGACCTGGTGGCCGCGATTCCCAATACCGATGTGGGCACGGCCGTTGATCTGGGCTGTGGTCCCGGCAATTCCACCCAGGTGTTGGCCGAACGCTTTCCACACGCCCACATTACCGGCATGGACAGCTCCGATGACATGCTGCGCGACGCGCGCAAGCGCCTGCCGGCCTTGAGCTTCGAACTGGCGGATATCGGCGCCTGGCGTCCGGCGCAGCCCTTCGACGTGATTCTCGCCAATGCGTCTCTGCAATGGCTGCCTGACCACGCCTCGCTCTATCCGCACCTGGTCAACCAACTGACCCCCGGCGGCACGCTGGCGGTGCAGACGCCGGACAACCTCGACGAGCCTGCCCACCGGCTCGCCCGTGAGGTCGCAGCGCAGGGGCCATGGGCCGCGAAGATCGGCGCGGTCAAGCATAACGAGCGGCATTCGGCGAGCTATTACTTCGAACTGCTGAACCGGCATTGCAGCACCGTCGATGTCTGGCGTACCACCTACCACCATCCGTTGGCAGACCACGGGGCAGTGGTGGAGTGGTTCAAGGGTTCAGCGCTGCGGCCTTTCCTGGCGCCACTGAACGATGACGAAAAAGCCGCTTTCCTGCAGGCGTACCAGGCACGGATTACCCAGGCTTATCCAGCCCTGGCGGATGGCACGGTACTGCTGCCATTCCCACGCCTGTTTATCATCGCCACGCGCTGAACGCGCCAAGCGGCGGTCAAGCCACCGCCGCTTGGGCTTTCAAATAGTCTTGCGTCGACACCACACTCGCATAGCCGAAGGCCAGCGCGGCCATGTAGGCGCCATGCACCTGCGCGGCGGGAATCACCTGCCCATTGAAATTCTGGTCACAGGTAGCGCAGGCGTCATGAATGACCGTGACCTTGTAGCCCAAGTCTGCCGCCGCCCGCACTACAGCGTCGATGCACATATGGCTCATGCTGCCGACCACCACCACGTCGGTAATGCTGCGCCGTTCCAGCAACTCGCGCAGGTTGGTCTGGCGAAAGGCATTCACAAAGTGCTTGAGCACCACCGGCTCGTTACCCTGGTTCAGCACGTTGGCATGCAACTGCGCGCCTTCGGAGCCCGGCGTGAAGAACGGCGCGTCATCGTCCGCGAACTCGTGACGCACGTGGATCACCGCATCGCCGGTCTGACGAAAGGCCTTCAGCACCTGCGCGGCGTTGTCCGCAGCGGCCTCCACACCGTCAAGCGGCCACTTGCCCTGGGGGAAGTAGTCGTTCTGGATATCGATCAGGATGAGTGCTTGCTTGGCCATGTGGTTTGCCTCGTGATGGGTTGATAGGTCCAGTATCTTAGCTGGCGCCGCCGTCGGATATCGGCTGCCGTACACGTGAATCGTGCAGAACGCCGCGTGCCCGAGGCCGCATCGTGCAGAATGGCGCAGGCTAACTGCTATTGCGTGTCCGGCAACTGATTGATTTTCAAGCGCTCTTCCTCAACGCGAGCTTGGCCTGATCCCTGCTACGCTTCTTTTACACACATGGCCGGATGCCAAGGGGGATGCATGACCCCGATTTCACGTAAAAAGCTGGTGCTCTCTCATTCAACGCGCAGCGGCGCACCCCAGCATGAAGTGGAGACCAACCGCGCCCTGGCGCGCTGGCTCGCGCAGATACTGGGGCTAAAATTCGGCGGCAGCTTCGATCCGCTCAAGCACGCCGGCCACGACCTGTACCTGCTTCCCACACAAACGCTGGTCGGGGCCGCCCAGGCACAAGCGCTCGATATCAAAGGCCCGCAAGACCTGTGGGGCGGTTATGTCGATCATGCGTTCATCTGTACCAAAGCCATCACTCATGGCCTGCTGAGCCCGCAAGCCCAGGCGCCCGAGGGCTGGTCGCCGCTGTTTTGTGAGCGCGTGCGCGACGTAGTCCTCGATGGCTTGAGTGTCTTCGCGCTGGAAGATGCACGGCCAGCCGCGACCCGTTTGCTCTACAGCGGGCCGATTCGCTTGAAGCCCGTAAACGCCTGCGCGGGGCGCGGGCAAGAGGTGATCCGCAGCCTCGACGAATTCGATGCCCTGCTGGCGCGTCCCGAAGCCGCCGCAATGTTTAATGATGGGGTGGTGCTGGAACAAGACCTGCAGGACGTAGTCACTCACAGTGTTGGCCAAAGCTTTATCGGCGATCACGTCATCAGTTACTGCGGCGAGCAATACCTGACCCGGGACGGGCAGGGCGAAGAGGTCTACGGCGGCTCCAAACTGCTGGTGGTGCCCGGCGGTTACGACGACTTGCTCGCTCTGGCTCTGCCGGACGATGTACGCGAAGCCGTCAGGCAAGCGCAGGTCTTCGACAAGGCTGCCGATGAAGCCTACCCCGGCTTCTATGCCTCGCGGCGCAACTACGACATCGCCCAGGGGCTGGACAGCGACGGCCAACGCCGCAGTGGCGTGCTCGAACAGTCCTGGCGCATGGGCGGGGCCAGCAGCGCGGAAGTCGCGGCGCTGCAAAGCTTCGTCAACCACCCCGGCTTGCGCGCGATCCGAGTGGCCTCGGTGGAAACCTATGTGGACCGGACGTTACCGGCAGACGCCATCGAGGTGTACCGCGGCCCGGCTGAAAACAGCGACTTTCTCCTCAAATATGTGACGGTTAACGCTTATGACGGCTAGAAGCGAGAGCATCGCAATCGACATTGACGACGAACAGATGAGCGGGACCTTCCTCAGCCCCAAATCCAAAGTGCCGGGCGTGTTGTTCGTGCACGGCTGGGGCGGCAGCCAGGAGCGCGACCTGGAGCGCGCCAAAGGCATCGCGGGGCTCAGTTGCGTGTGTTTGACTTTCGACCTGCGCGGCCATGCAGGCACGGGTATCCCGCTTTCGCGAGTGACCCGTGAAGACAACCTGCGCGACCTGTTGGCCGCCTACGACCGGCTGTTATCTCACCCGGCCATCGACACCTCGGCGGTGGCGGTGGTGGGCACCAGCTATGGGGGCTACCTGGCGGCGATCCTCACCTCATTGCGCCCGGTGCGCTGGCTGGCGTTGCGGGTGCCCGCGCTGTACCGCGACCAGGAATGGCTCAAGCCCAAGCGTGACCTGGATAAAGCCGACCTGATGGATTACCGCAGTACGCTGGTGCAGGCCGAAACCAACCGGGCCCTGCATGCCTGCGCAAAATTCAGCGGTGATGTGCTGATCGTCGAATCGGAGACCGACGACCACGTGCCCCACGCCACCATCATGAGTTACCGCGCGGCCTGCCAGAACACCCATTCCCTGACCCACCGCATCATCGATGGCGCCGACCATTCATTGAGCGACCCGGTGTCGCAACAGGCCTACACCTCGATCCTGGTGGACTGGATTACCGAGATGGTGGTGGGTGAACGGCTGAGCATCATTCAATCCCGCTAGTGCGCTAAGCGGGTGTTTTCTTCACCCGCAACGCCTTGGCCTTCGCTTCCACCCCCAAATACATCACCAGCGCGATCAACAACGGGCAAATGAAATAGATCGCCCGATAGGCAATCAATCCGGCCAGCAGACTGCCGCGCGACGCCTCATGCTGCAACAGCCCGATAAACACTGCTTCCAGCACCCCAAGGCCCGCTGGAATATGCGTGAGCACCCCGGCAATCGCGCTGATCAGCAGCACCCCCAGCACCAGCGGATAATCCAGTTTCGCCGGCAACAGCGTGAAAATCACCGCCGCCATCAGCGACCAGTTCAGCGCGCCCAACATCAATTGCAAGCACGCCATGCGCAGCGACGGCAGGTTGATTTCCATGCCGCGAATCGTCCACGCACGTTTTTTCGAAAACTGGCAGGCCACCAGGTAACCGAGGCTTGCCAGCACCAACAGCGCACCGATGCCTTGCAATGCCGTAGTGCTGACCTTCCAACCCGGCGGCATGGTGACCAGGCCGCTGCTGAATATCACCCCCGAGATCGCCATGTAGCCGAACCAGTTGGTGGCCAGGCTCAGCCCCAGGATCTTGGCGATATTGCCGGTGCTCACCCCCAGTCGCGAATACAGCCGATAACGCATGGCGATGCCGCCCACCCACGCGCTCAGGTTGAGGTTGAACGCGTAGCTGATGATGCCCACCGGCAGGATCTGCTTCCAGCGCAAGGGCTGGCGGATGTAGGTGCGGCCGATCAGGTCGAAGCAGGCATACACAATAAAGCTGCACACCGTCAGCGCGCCCGCGATCAACAGGGTGCGCACCTTGAATTCACTCAGCGTCTGCAGCACTTCGCTCCAGTCGATGCGTCGGGCAAGCAAGGTGAACAGCACGATAAGCAGCACAAAGAACGCAAGGGTCAGGGGCTTCTTCCAGCGCTGGAACCGCGAGCCGTTTTTTTCAGAGGTCATGGGCCGGACTCTCAATGGGTTTCAAACGCGGCTTGTGTGCCGGCAGCCAGCCGGTGAGGGCGGGGAAGTGACGCATCACATGAAAGACCAGGAAGCCCACGGTCAGGCGCCATAACCACAGGCGCGGTTTGCGTTTTGCCGGCATGGTCTGGCAATGGTCCCTGGCGAGCGCTTCCAGGCTTTCGTACAACTGCTGATTGAACGCCCGGTCGCGAATCAGCACATTGGCTTCAAGGTTCAATGCCAGGCTCAACGGGTCCAGGTTGCTTGAGCCTACGGTGCTCCAGTCATCGTCTATCAAAGCCACCTTGCCGTGCAGCGGGCGCTGGCAGTACTCGTGAATGACCACGCCATCCTTGAGCAGATAGTCATACAGCATGCGCGCCGCCAGCTTGGCGAGCAGCACATCCGGTTGGCCCTGCATGATCAATTGCACGTGCACGCCACGGCGCGCGGCGTTGCGGATTTCACGCAGCAGGCGGTAACCGGGGAAGAAATACGCGTTGGCAATCACGGCGCGCGTACGCGCTTTGCTCAAGGCGTGAATATAGGCTTCTTCGATATCATCGCGATGCTGCACGTTGTCGCGATAAATCAGGCGTACCAGACCGTCTTCGTCAGACGTTGCCCATGGCGTAGGACGTTGCTGGCGCCGCCGCCATCCACGCCGCGTACGCACCTGGCGACCACTTTGCGCCAGGGCGAAGTGGTGCAGGTCGGCCACCGCCGGGCCAACGATTTGCACCGCATAGTCCTGCTTGGCTTCAGGGCCGAAGTCACCCAGATGGTCGGCGGAAAAGTTGATACCGCCGATGAACGCCACGCTGGCATCCACCACCACGATTTTGCGGTGCAGGCGACGGAACCAGTTGGTGCGGATACCCAGCGTCTTCGAGGCCGGATCGAACATCTGCACCACCACCCCGGCCTCGGCCAGCTCGCGCAAAAATGCCGTGCTCAGTTCGCCGCAACCAAAGCCATCCAGGCTGGCCACCACCTTCACTCCGCGCTGCGCGGCTTCGATCAGGATGGCTTTGAGCTCAAAGCCGACCTTGTCTTCGAAGAGGATAAACGTCTCCAGCAGAATCTCGCGCTGCGCCGCGCGCATGGCCTCGAACACCTTGGGAAAGTAGGCCTCGCCATTTTCCAGCAACTCGATGCGGTTGCCGCTCTGCCAGCCGTAGTCGAGGTCGCGCGCCTTGGCATCATCCGGCGGCTGATCGGTGGCGATATGTTCTACAGCAACGTTCATAGCTCAATCTCCACCGACAGCGGCACGTGGTCAGACAAATGGGACCAGGGCCGCGTGGTCAGCACCCGGGGGTTATGCACCTTCAGATTGCGCACATAAATGCGGTCCAGCGGCAACAACGGCAGGCGCGCGGGAAAGGTGCGTGCCGGCTTGCCCAAGGTCTGCATGAAGACTTCCTCAAGGCCGCTTTGGCTCAGGTCGGCACGCTGGCGCCAGTCGTTGAAATCGCCGGCGACCACCACTGGCGCGTCGGCCGGGATCTCGCTGATGCGTTGCTCCAGCAGGCGCAATTGCTGCTGGCGATGCACTTCACGCAGGCCCAGGTGGATGCAGATCGCATGCACTTCCTGCCCGCTGCCCGGCAGGCGCAGGACGCAATGCAGCAGGCCGCGGTTTTCGTGGCCGCTCTGGGAGATGTCGAGGTTGTCGTGACGGATGATCTGGAATTTCGACAGCAACGCGTTGCCGTGGTCGCCATGGGGGTAGACCGCGTTGCGCCCGTAGGCGAACTGCGGCCAGATGCTGTCTGCGAGGAACTCGTACTGCGGCATCTTCGGCCAGTCGCTGTAGCGCTGCGGATGCTGCTCGTGGGTGCCATGGATTTCCTGCAGGAACACCATGTCGGCGCCCACGCTGCGCACGGCTTCGCGCAATTCGGGCAGGATGAAACGCCGATTCAAGGCGGTGAAACCCTTGTGGATATTGACCGTCAGCACGGTAAAGCGAGTAATGGGGGCAGTGGGTGTGATGGGAATCAACTCCGGCTGTGTCATGGCAGCACTCCAGGTTCCGGCAGTTGCCCCGGCGCTGTCGCCAGGTGCTCATCCAGACCCAAACGCTGTAACAATTGACGGGCATCGAAAGGCGCACGCACCTTGATGTCGTTATCGAAAAAGCAGAACACGTCGCGCTGTTTGCGCGTGCGTGGCTTGTGTTGCGGGTCGATCAACTGCGCATCCGCGGGCTGTTTGCCGTGCTGCCAACGCTCGATGCGCTCGCCCCAGCGCGCGAGGGCGTCGTCGGTGTAGCCACTGGCGTACAACTGCTTGTCGCCATGCAGGCGCAGGTACAGGAAGTTGGCGGTGACGTCTTCGGCATATGGCCACTTGCCAGCCGTGTCCGCCACCACCAGGGCGACGCCGTACTTGTCCAGCAACTGCACAAACTCAGGCACCGCAAAGCTCTTGTGGCGAATTTCCACCGCATGGCGCAACGGTTGCTTGCCGTAGGCCTTCATGCTCGCCTTGCCATTCAGACGTGGCTCATGCTGATGGGCGAGGGCGGCGGCCTGCAAGGTGGTGGTGGGCAGTTCGGCCAGAAAGGCTTCGAACAGCGGCGGATCGAACTTGAAACTGGGCGGGAACTGCCAGAGGATCGGCCCAAGCTTGTCCTTGAGCTCCAATACCCCGGAGGCGAAGAAATTCGCCATGGGCTTGTGTACATCGCGCAGGCGCAGGATGTGGGTGATATAGCGCGGGGCCTTGACGCTGAACATGAACCCTTCGGGCGTGTCGGCATACCACTCGGCGTAGCGCTTGGGGGTTTGCAGCGCGTAGAACGAACCGTTGATTTCGATCGCATTGACGGCGCGTGAGGCAAACTGCAACTCGCGTTTCTGGGTCAAGCCTTCGGGGTAGAAATCGCCCCGCCAGGGCGTATAGCGCCAGCCGGAAATGCCGATGTGAATCGCCGCCATGCTTACTCCCGTTGATCCAGGGCCGATTGCCCCGCGTTTTGGGATGACTACGATCTTTGGCCGAAAGTTTCCACATTCCTACAGGCGGTAGAGGGGCAGGAGGTGGGGCAGGGGCCGGGCGAATCAGGGGAACGATCACGGCTCAAACCCGTCAGTTCCTTACAGACCCCCAGAAGGAGCCCGGTGTTTTGCTGAATTTAAAGACTGCATTACTGCTCGTCGCGCTGCTGCTATGCGGCAACGGCGCACTGCAAGCCGCGGCCACCGCGCCTGAACCCGAAGCCCCGGCCAAGCCGGAATTACTGGTGGAGGGCGGCCTGCTCGGGGCCATCAGCTCCAGCATCGATGATGTGCAACAGAAGCTGGACCTCAATCAGAATTTCATCGACGAGTGGCGCCTGCGTGCCGACCGGGCCGCGAATGAAGTCGGGCGTCTAGTCGACCAGACGGCGGCGCGCTCGCCATGGAGCGTGGCCGGAGATTTCCTGCTGCTGTCGGCCGTGTGGATCGGTGCCTTTGCAGTGCTGACGCTGGTGGGCCGCCTTATCGTGCGGCGCTTGGGCCTGCGGGGTTTTTTCCAGCGCCGGGCGCGCCTGCTGGCGGTGCTGGGGTATGTGGTGCCCTACACCCTCCCGGCCATTATCTGCCTGCCGTTGACGCTGTATGTCAGCCACTTTTTAGCCACCTCCGTGGGCCGGGCGCTGGCGCTGTGTTTTGCCTACGCCACCAGCAGCGGCATCTTCTCCACCTCGATGCTGCTGTGCGTCATCGTCATGTTCAACCTCGGCCACAAGCGCCCGGCGGTGCGGTTGATCCGCGACTATTGCCCCAAACCGCTGTTCCTGATCGGCTTCCTCGCCGCCCTCAGTGACGCGTTGACCAGCCCGCAGATCGCCCGTCAGCTCGGCGGCAATATCACCAGCAGTATCGCGGTGTTTACCGGCCTGTTCGCGACGGTGATCTTTGGCGTGCTGGTGGTGCGTCTGCGCCGTCCGGTGGCGCACCTGATCCGCAATCGGCCGCTGGCCCAGCGTCTCAAGCATCCGGCGCTGCAGCAGTCGTTGCGGGTATTTTCCGGGCTCTGGTACTGGCCGATTTTGCTGATGGTGCTGGTCTCGGCAATCAACCTGATCGGTGCCGGCGACGACAATCAAAAGGCCCTGCGCTGCGCCTTGTTCACCACCATCCTGCTGATCGGCACGGTGTTTCTCAGCACCGTGCTGCAACACCTGTTCAAGTCTCGCAGCCAAGTGGCGATCCAGCGCAGCAGCGCCTACAAGGAGCGCTTCCTCAGCCTGCTGCACGCGATATTGCGCATCGTCATGGCGGTGGCCTTTATCGAAATCCTCGGGCGTATCTGGGGCGTGTCGTTGTTCGAGTTTGCCCAGCGCAACTCGGTGGGCCGGGCGATCAGCGATTCCCTCAGCAGCATCGGCTTGATCCTGCTGATGACCTGGCTGTTCTGGGTGGTGCTCGATACGGCGATCCAGGAAGCGCTCAAACCGCCGGTGAACAAGCGCTCCAGCCGCCAGCCCAGCACCCGTGTGAAAACCATCCTGCCGCTGTTGCGCAACGCCGTGAAAATCATCCTGGTGGTGATTTGTGCGATCACCACCATGGCCAACCTGGGCATCAACGTCGCGCCGCTGCTGGCGGGTGCGGGTGTGGTCGGCCTGGCCATCGGTTTCGGCTCGCAGCAACTGGTGCAGGACGTGATCACCGGCCTCTTCATCATCATCGAAGACACCCTGTCGATCGGCGACTGGGTGGTACTCGACTCCGGCCACGCCGGCACGGTCGAGGGCCTGACTATTCGCACCCTGCGCCTGCGCGACGGCAAGGGCTTTGTGCATTCGGTGCCGTTCGGGCAGATCAAGGCGGTTACCAACCAGTCGCGTCAGTTTGCGTATGCGTTTTTCTCAGTGCAGTTCACCTACGACACCGATGTGGACAAAGCCGTGGAACTGATCCGCGAGGCCGGCCAGTCGATCCGCGACGACGTGTTCCTCAAGTACAACCTGCAAGGGCCACTGGAGGTGTTCGGTGTCGACAAGATGGACCTCAATGGCGTGGTACTGACGGCGCAGTTCCGTACCGTGTCGGGTGGGCAATATGCGGTGAGCCGCGCGTTTAACCAGCGCTTGAAGAAGCTTGTGGATAACTGCGACGAAGTGCATTTCGCGCAGACTTATCCACAGCAGGTTGTGTTGCCCAAGCGGGTGGGGCAGGAGCATGAGGTGGAGATGACCGAGCAGCCGCGTGCCGAGTGAATGATTGGGGTGCCTGAGCTGGCGCGATCGGGGGCAAGCCCCCTCCCACATTTGAACGGTGTTCGCAGATCCAGTGTGGGAGGGGGCTTGCCCCCGATGAGGCCCTCAAACTCACCGCCTGAGCAACTTCTCCTGAATCGCCTGCTGATCCACCTCCAGCAACACCTGCTGCTTACCCCCCACCATCACCCCCGCCGGCACGCCATCCTTGTACACAATCCGATTGCCACTCACCGCCGGCACTTTGCTTCCCGGCAGCAGTGTGCCGACAAGGTTCAGCGGGTCGGCCCCGCACACTGCGATCAAGCTGCCGTCATGGGGCCGGCGCCGTACTTCACGCAGCAACGGGATCGCCTCCGGCAGTGCGAACTGTTCCCCCGCCAGGCCACTGACAAACCGCCCGCCGCGAATCTCGCCCCGCGCTTCGAGGCGGTGGTAGGTGCGCAGCAATTCGCGCCAGCTCGGCAACCAGTCCGCTTCGCGCTCCAGCAGGCGCCAGAACACCACGCCATAGCGGCGC
>NZ_CVTO01000099.1:209187-268328 GCF_900004715.1 Pseudomonas sp. 24 E 13 | reverse complement strand
GGCGCCAACGCCGGCCACGCCACCGAAGCCAACATGGACCGCCTCGACGGAGCCGGCGCCGCCGCCGCCATCGAAGCCCGCGCCGTCACCGCGAGTGATTCGGCCGCCATCGCACGCGCCAAGGCCGAACTGGACAAACTCGACGTCGCCGAAGGCCTCGCCGAACTCGAAGGCGCCTCCGCCCGCGTCGCCGTCGACGAAAAGCGCATGATCAACTGCCGCGCCGACCTCAACCAACTTGTGCCCTTCAAGTACGACTGGGCCTGGCAGAAATACCTCGACGGCTGCGCCAACCACTGGATGCCGCAAGAGGTCAACATGACCGCCGACATCGCCCTGTGGAAAAACCCCGAAGGCCTGACCGACGACGAACGTCGCATCGTCATGCGCAACCTCGGCTTCTTCTCCACCGCCGACTCCCTGGTCGCCAACAACCTGGTGCTGGCCGTGTACCGCCTGATCACCAACCCCGAATGCCGCCAGTACATCCTGCGCCAGGCCTTCGAAGAAGCGATCCACACCCACGCCTACCAGTACTGCATCGAATCGTTGGCCATGGATGAAGGCGAGATCTTCAACATGTACCACGAGATCCCATCGGTCGCTAAAAAAGCCGCCTGGGGCCTGAAGTACACCCGCTCGATCTCCGATCCGAAGTTCGAAACCGGCACCGTCGACACCGACAAAGAGCTGCTGCGCAACCTGGTCGCCTACTACTGCGTGCTGGAAGGCATCTTCTTCTATTGCGGCTTCACCCAGATCCTGTCCATGGGCCGCCGCAACAAAATGACCGGCGTGGCCGAACAGTTCCAGTACATCCTGCGCGATGAGTCGATGCACCTGAACTTCGGGATCGATGTGATCAACCAGATCAAAATCGAAAACCCGCACTTGTGGGATGCCGAGATGAAGGAAGAAGCGACCCAGATGATCCTGCAGGGGACGCAGCTGGAGATTGAATATGCGCGGGATACCATGCCGCGTGGGGTGCTGGGGATGAATGCGGCGATGATGGAGGACTACCTCAAGTTCATCGCTAACCGTCGGTTGTCGCAGATTGGTCTTAAAGAAGAGTATCCAGGGACGACGAATCCGTTTCCGTGGATGAGCGAGATTATGGATTTGAAGAAAGAGAAGAATTTCTTTGAGACTCGGGTGATTGAGTATCAGACGGGTGGGGCGTTGAGCTGGGATTGATCGCCAAGTCAAATATACTATAGAACTCAAAAGCCCCGAAATTTCGGGGCTTTTTTGAGTAGAATATATAAACTATAAAAACGCTAACTCAATAAAAACTCGTGCCGAGTACTTACGACCTGACCGCAATACGGCTCTGCCGCCGCAAAAGACACACTATCAAAAACAACGTAATTTTTTCCTCGCCCAAAAGAGCTATTAAAAACAATACCATCATAATTAGCGACCGACTTAACAAACTCGCACAAATATTGAGTCGGAATATACTCTATATGCGACTTATCCGGCAGTATCGGTTTAGACAACTCAAAAGAAAATCGCTCTAACAGATCAAGAAAGCACAGAACATCTTGAAGCTGTTGCTCTTCAAACTTTAAGACAGACGAATCACATCGAGGATTAGTCAAACTCAACAAATTTAGATCCTTTAGCGCTACAAATCTCGATACATAAATCACACTTGCATTATTTGGACGCACCTCAGCAACACAGGTCTCCTCATTTTCCGCGAGATACAAATATGGTATTCCAACTGGATTCGCACGCCCTCCAGAAACAACCATCGGTGGGGGTGTTCCCATTTGGGCCGCAGTCAAGGGAACTTCAGAAATTCGGGCCCTAAACAGCTGTTCACCACGTTCCAAAGGAGACTTCAACTGTTCTAACAGGGCTAAAAAAACTTCAAAGCTTGAATTGTCGGCATTAGGATTTAATACTTGAGAAATCAACGAACCTCTTGGAAAAAATCTATTCCTATGTTTTAGCTCCTCCTTAAACCCAGCCCATTGACTAGAATACAGAGATACGTCAAACCTAAAAACATACTTGACAGATGCTATCTCCTCTCCAAACATCTCTCGCGCCAATCTCCTGGCATCTCTGACGACAGTGAGGCTGAGGATTCCAAACTGCCTCTGCAGTAACTCAACCAATTCTTCACCGTCTGCCGACTCTTCAAGACTATAAAGAATAAGCTCAACAGCGGAGAATAACGTATCAGAGCTAATTGTCGGCACTCTTATGGCACCACAATGCGAACAATTTCCGACAGCTCCTTTTGAAGCAGCCTCGATTAACACTGAATCCGTAAAGCAATGAATACAGCATCTAGCCATTTCAATGCTCCTGAATATAGGCGCATGTGGTTTCAATGTGATGCTTTATCGAAATCTTTTTGACATGCCCAAGTCCAGGATAGTGCCTAGAAGAATGCAAGACGAAAAACTCATCTAACCCTTGCGTTCTAGTGAACTTACCAGGATTACTCCCAACATAATTAACCAGCTTATTTAGAGCATCCATAAATTTCCCACCGGGGTTCGTGGGTGTCCGATCATCATAGGACGCAAAATGTCTAACATGCATAGCATCATACTCATCTCTATTTATATAAGAGAGATGTACAGCAACAACATATGCAGGCCCACCAGACTCGGAGTAATCCTCACTGAGAATAGTGAAATCACCAAAGCCTAAAGCATTTTCCAGCGATCTGAATTCGGTATGTAGAGAGGAGAACAATGAATCCTCGGTGTAATCAGAATTTTTCATTTCTTTCTTGAAAAAATCCCCATAAACCACCTTATTTTTCAAAAGAGAGAAAGCCGTGGAACTTACTCTTGCTGGGTTAACCAACGTGTATACAGATTGATTTACCACCTCAATCAATGCTTTATCCAAACTACTTTCAACAAATACCGCAGCCTGGCCTGCAAAACTCTGAAACAACTCAATAGCTACACTATCCTGAGGACTCTTGATTTTAACACATGGTAGGTAGAGCCCTTCCTCCTCACCCAGCATGGAGCTTATAACATCTACCCCACCACGGTAATCTCCGAGAGAAGGATTTACTACAACAAGAGGAACAATACGATTACCAGATAGCTGCTGAATAGTTCTTTTTAACGGAGAGATATTTTCTCTGACGGGTTCAATTACTGGCTTAAATAAGCCAGCATCAATAACAGATGATAGCTCCCGCAAAGCTATCAGCTCATTCTGTTTACCTTTCAATATTGGAAAATACATTTAACTTCCTTTTTAAATCGGAGAGTTAACAACCCTCGCAAGATTATTTTTATTAGCATCAGAGAGGTTCACACTTACACTTGCCATTAATAGAGAGCGAGGCAAAGAAAGCGAAAACTTTTTATTCAAACCTCTAGATATCTTTAGAGTTTTACAAAACTCCGAGCGCAACAAATCCGCATCTGCGCGGAGAAAAACAGATTCACACCAACTGAAAACCTCAGTATTAGTCAGCCCTACTGGGGCGTCCTCCATCTGTAGAGCTATAGAAAAATACTCTTCCTTACGCAGGGACCGTATTAAGACTTTCGCATTAATAGCTCCGGTAACGACCTTGGCGGGTCGGACCTCTGAAAGTCTATTTTTGGATGTCAGCACAATAACACCGACGTCTTCAAAAATATTTTTTAACGCGTAATCCCTGTGCCCTTCAGCGACAACTACATAGGTCTTATCAAATATTTTTTCATAGGCATTCAACTGATCGTTCAGCCTGGAGAAATTATCAAGATCAGTCTTTATTTCATAGCAGGTACTATTGCCATTTAACACTACACAATCTGCCTTGTTATTCTCAACCCTAAACTCAGGCACCAGTGTAGCAGTTGATAACTTGTGCCTTCCGAGAAGAATTTTATTAGCAACTACATTTTTGAAAAAATATTCAAATCTATAATTCTTACTTAGATCTTTATAACAAACCTCATAAACATCAGCAGGTGTAAAAAATCTTGGCAGACACTCAACATAAACCTGTGCAACATCAGCAACACGCCCGATATTCCCGCGAGCGAGCTCCTCAACGCAATTCGTGGAGAAGATTTTACTCAGTTCTCGATAGTTTCTCATTTGTGTTTCAACTGCCTTCTAGCGCCCACGCTCAGGAAGCCATGCTAGCAGAGAGACTGATTCTAGGCGCGCCTCAGAAACACAAAATCAATAGAGATCGGTCTTGACCAGGGTCTGCCCAGGTCATAACCTCACTCTCTGGTGCCTAAGAAACACCTCACACAGCGGACTGACCGCACCCGACAGTAGCGGCTTTTTTGTGCCTACGGTATCCCCGTGGGTATCGAAAATCTCTGTTATGCCGGGAGTGGGCTAATACAAGACCCGAAAGGGGAATATGTCCGGCCCTCTGTGTGGGGTTTCTTAACTCCCGGCACCTAGCCCTAAGAAAGCTGACATCACACAGAGGTAATGGAAATGCCTAAAATTTTCACCTTCCTTGCGAAGGCTATCTACTGCGTCAGAACTGCCCTTCAAGCACGTCCAGTCACGGAGGTGCGTCATGCATGATCCCCTCGCTCCCACCGTCTTCACCCGTCAAAGCCTTTTCCTGCACGCCCTCCTTCTAGAAAACCAACCGTGGTTTTGCGCTCGCGATCTTGGACGCTTGATGGGCTGGTATCTGGATGAGCGAACGACTCGAAAGCTCGATGAAGACCAGCGAAGAACGGTAACGCTGCTGTTCCACGGTCAGCCCGAAGAAATGCTGATGATCAGCGAATCCGGTGCCTACGCGCTGCTGGTCTATCACTACACACCGGGGAATCGCCTGTTACGCACCTGGCTCACTCACGAAGTGGTTCCAACATTGCGAGATGAGCGTCAGCCACGAACGGTAGAGAGACCGTTGCTGAGCATGCTGGATTGGCCGGAGATGTCTTTGAACTTGCTGCATTGGCAGGACGAAGGCTGGATTAGGCTGCGGGATATGCCTTACCTGTTGGTCAACCGGACCCATCGGCTACAGTTCTCAAAAACTCCGTGGTGGCGCAAGCTCATGCAGCCTTTCCGAATTAAGCAGCGAATTTGCTGACGAACACGACAGTCAACTCCGACCAATCCGTAGGAAATTTCGTAGACGCAGTAATGGCTACTCAGTATCGTCCGAGGGTTTTCTACCCTCGGCGGCTGTATGGATACGCAAAAAGGTAATACCGGATGGAGCGACGAGGAGCTTGAAGCTTCCGTCGATGCTTATCTCAAGATGTTGAAGCTGGAGGATGCTGGCCAGCCTTATAAAAAATCAGTCGAACACGAGCTTTTACGTTCCGGTGCGCTGAGCGCGAGGTCTTCAGCGTCAGTCGACTATCGCATGCGCAATATTTCCGCCGTATTCGAGACTCTGAATCAGAAACCGATTGCTGGTTACACAGCTGCAAATAATGTCGGCTCTAGAATCGTCTCTCGTATCGTCCGAATACTTGCGCAACGGGGCGTCGTTGAATCTCAAGACAGCGCCCCAACGTTTGACGAAGAGTTACTTGAGCGGCGTGCAGCGAAGCTTCAAAGCAAACCTATCAAGACCAAGCCCGAAGGCATCACTACGCCGCAACAAGTCAGTACCGCCAGCACATCCTACGTGCGCGATCCGGAAGTGCGGGCTTGGGTACGTCAGCAGGCAGCAGGTGTTTGTGAAGGCTGTGGCCTACATGCACCGTTCACGCTAGACAACGGCCAGCCATTTCTTGAAGTACATCACGTCAAGCACCTCGCCCAGAAGGGTTCGGATCGCATCTCCAATGCTGTAGCCTTGTGCCCCAATTGCCATCAGCGTTGTCACCGGTCGAGCGATCGGGATGCCTTCACCGAGGGGCTTTACGCCAAAGTCGGAAGATTGGCACGGGAGTAGACTCCTGCTGTCACACCTGATGCACATTCAAAAAATACTAGATAGGACCGAGGCCAACCCGTGAACCCAGACATGCTCGAAGCCGGCCCCATCGACGCCAAAGTACTCTCCGTCTTTGACTTCGACGGCACCCTCACCCACCACGACAGTTTCGTGCCCTTCCTCAAGTTTGCCTTTGGCACTGGCGCGTTTTATGGCCGGATGGTGAAGCTGGCCGTGCCGGGGCTGCGTTTTTTGGTGCGGCAGATCAGCCGGGATGAGTTGAAGGCGCAGTTGATTCGCACCTTTATGACCGGGGTGGAGAAGGCGTGGGTGCAGCAGAAGGCCGAGGAGTATTGCCAGCGCAATTGGGCGCGGTTGATGCGTCCGGCGGGGGTGTTGTCGGTGGAGCAGGAGTTGGGCTCGGGCGCGGTGGTGACGCTGTGTTCGGCGTCGCCGGCGTTGGTGTTGCAGCCATTTGCCGATCGGCTGGGGATCCGCTTGATCGGGACTGAGCTTGAGGTGGTGGACGGGGTGCTGACCGGTAAGCTCACGGGGAACAATTGCCGCTGTGAGAACAAGGTGCTGCGGCTTGAGGCGGTGTATGGGGACCTGGGGGAGTATCGGCTCAGGGCCTGGGGCGATACGCGTGGGGATCGGGAGTTGCTGGCGGCGGCGCAGGATGCGCATTTTCGGCATTTTCATGCGAAGAAGAAAAGGCGGGCTCGGTTGCAGCGGTGATGCGCCGTCTAGACGAACAGCGAAAAGCTTTCCGGCCCCTCAACTTTCTGAAATAGCCGGGTGAACTCTACCACCGGGTTACGTAGCGTACGGAGGGGCTGTGAAACAGACCTCGTCGGTTGCTTATCGGCTCTTGGCCGAATCGTAGACAGCGCTACGTTCCCGCTTACCCACCGCTAATACGAGGATGACTATTCGATCGTCTTCAACACGGTAGACCGGCCGAAAGCCGGCACCACGTAATTTAATCTTGTAGCAATCCTTCATTCCATAAAGCGCGTCAGCTGGAACCCGCGGGTGATCTTGGCGCTCCTGAAGTTTGCGCAAAAACTGATGACGAATTGTACCGTGCAGTTTCTTGAGTTCCTTTAACGCCTTCGGATCCCACTCAATACTAAACTCAATGCCCATTGGCGATATCCGCTTCTGCCTCAGCAATCAGCTCATCAAGGGACACCCGAATCGGTGCCTCCTTGGCGTCCAGCCTCTCCTTGACCAATTGCACCAGTTCCAGCTCATCAAGGCGCTCAACCATCGCCTCGTATACGCTAGCCGGGACCATATAACCCATCACGCGATTATGGTTGAGGACAGCCACCGCCGAGCCGTTGGCTCCGTTCATGACGGATGAAGGGTTCTTTTTGAGTTCGGATACGCTGACGGCCACGTCAGCCAAAACAAGTTGCATGGAGATCTCTCCTTTTAAAACAGGTCGTTATTTTGGTCTTTTTTCGATTACCCACAAGCGGCTGACGGAGAGGTTCCTTGAAGTGATTTGTGTGATGCATAGACACCCTCCTACGGGATGTTGAAGACAATAGGCTTGCCGCCAATGCAGAAAATATGTCGCTACACATAGCGCGCTCGCCAGCTAGAACGCGGTGATCCCATCGCAGCCTCGCTGAAGCTCCACCCCTCCCACATTTGATCTTTGACGGGGCTTAGAGCGGCGTCTTCAGGTCCACACCCAGCGCCGTGGCGAAGGCTTTGACCATCGGGCTTCTTGGCGCGTTGTGGCGCAGGATCAGGTTGAACGCGGTACTCAGGTGGACCCGCTCCGGGCACAGGGCGCGCAGGCGCCCTTCCCTTACCAACGACGCGGTGTAGTGTTCCGGCAGAAAGCCCAGGAAGCGGCCGGTGAGGATCAGGATGGCGACGGCTTCCACTTGGGAGGCCGAGGCCGACTGGCTGTCGTGGTTGACGAAGTTGGGCTTGTCGCGGTGGATGGCGTAGCGGTGGTTGACCACTTCGTATTGGCGCAGTACCTCGGGTGGGATGTCGGTTGCGGTGAACAGCGGATGTCCTACGGCGCAGAAGGCGTGGGCCTTTTCTTCGTAGAGTGGGAAGTAGTCGAATTCTTCGCGACGCTGGTACACCGGGACGATGCCGGCGACCAGGCGCCCTTCCACGACGCCGCGTTCAACTTCATCCAATTGCGAGGCGTGCAGGCGCAATCTGATCTTTGGCGATTCGCTGTGCAAGGTGCGCAAGGCGACAATAAGCGGCGAGTTAATGTCGGAGACGGTGTTATCAATAACGCCCACACTAAGGTCACCAATCAGCTCGTTTTGCGCTGAACTAAGCTTGTCGCGAAAACTGTCCACTGAGGTAAATAACTCAATGGACGCTTGATACACCAACTTGCCTTCTTCGGTCAGCCCGAAGCCTTCCCGGCCGCGTGTGCACAGGCGCATGCCGATGCGAATCTCGAGGTCGGAGATCTGTTTGCTGATGGCCGCCAGGCCCACATTCAGCTCGTTTTGCGCGGCACTGAAACCGCCGGCCTCGACCACGGCCATGAATACCCGCAGCAACTTGAAGTCCAGCCCGCTCAGTTGCAGTGGTGGTCTTGTGCCGGGTTTGGGGGGCAGGTTTCCAGAAGTGGAAAGTGGGGTTTCCATAATGCGCGTTGACCTCGAGTGCCATATTCAACAGGCTTGAACCCAATCCTTGAACATAGCCAGGCGGCGATAATGAACATAAACATCCGCCCTTGGCAACCTTGAATACGGCGCGTCAGACGCCGGTTCCAACGCGTTGAAATTTTCTTGTTACTGCCTCCGACTCTTCTAAGAACAAGCGTGAGGAATACCCATGTCCCAGCCCACCGACCGCCTTTGGGGCGCTCGTTTCAAGACCGGTCCGTCTGCGGCATTGGCCGCGTTGTCACGCTGCCCCGAGCGCTATTTTCGCCTCACGCCCTACGATCTGGCCGGCTCCCGCGCCCATGCCCGTGAGTTGCAGCGCGCCGGGTTGCTGGATGAGTCGGAGACCCTGCGCACGCTGGAAGCCCTGGACCGTATCGGCGATGACTTCGCCGCCGGCCGCCTGCATCCAACCCTGGATGACGAAGACGTTCACACCTTTATCGAACGCGTATTGACCGAGCGCCTCGGCGCCCTGGGCGGCAAGCTGCGCGCCGGGCGTTCGCGCAATGACCAGACGGCCAACGACCTGCGCCTGTTCCTGCGTGACCATGCGCGCACCATCGCCACCGAGGTGCTGGGGTTGCAGCAGGCATTGGTCGAGCAGGCCGAGCAGCATATTGAGAGCATCTGCCCCGGCTTCACACATCTGCAGCAGGCGCAGCCGATTGTGTTCGCCCACCACTTGCTGGCCCATGCGCAGTCGATGCTGCGCGATGTGCAGCGCCTGGTGGATTGGGACGCGCGTACGGCGTTGTCGCCCCTCGGCGCGGCGGCGATGGCGGGTTCGGCGATTGCACGCCAGCCGCAGTATTCGGCCAAGGAAATGGGTTACACCGGCCCGTGCGAAAACTCCATCGACGCTGTCGCCAGCCGCGACCATGTCGCGGAGTTTCTGTTTGTGGCGGGCATGCTCGGGGTGAATATTTCGCGGCTGTCGGAGGAGTTTTGCTTGTGGTCGTCGCGCCAGTTTCGCTGGGTAGTATTGGATGACGCCTACGCTACCGGTAGCTCGATCATGCCGCAGAAAAAGAACCCGGACATTGCCGAACTGGCGCGGGGCAAGGCCGGGCGTTTGATTGGCAACCTGACCGGGTTGATGTCGACGCTCAAGTCGTTGCCGCTGTCGTACAACCGTGACTTGAGCGAAGACAAGCACAGCGTGTTGGACAGCGTGGACACCTTGCTGCTGGTGTTGCCGGCGATGGCCGGGATGGTCGCGACCATGAAGGTGCAGGTCGACGAGCTGCGGCGGCAGGCGCCGATGGGTTTTACCCTGGCCACTGAGGTGGCGGATTGGCTGGCCACCCGGGGCGTGCCGTTTAAAGAAGCGCATGAGATTACCGGCGCGTTGGTGCAGGCCTGTGAGAAGCATGAGATTGAGTTGTGGGAAGCCTCGCCGGCGATGCTGGCGCAGGTGGATGCGCGACTCACACCTGAGGTGCGCGATTGCTTGACCCTGGAGGCGGCGATTGCGGCGCGCAATGGGTGGGGCGGAACGGCGCCGGAGCGGGTGAAGGAGCAGATTGGGCGGTTGAAGGTGGCGTTGGCTGAGCAGCAGGTATGGGCTGGGAGTTATCAGGGATTCAGGATTTGACGATCGTTCCCATGCTCTGCGTGGGAATGCATCCCGTGACGCTCCGCGTCGCCACATTATGCGCGGGACGCGGAGCGTCCGGGGCGGCATTCCCACGCGGAGCGTGGGAACGATCAGCATCAAGCAAAATTTTTGGAGAATCACCATGAACCAAACCCCGGCCGAGCGCTTGGAGATAGAGCGCAAGTTGTCCGAGAATCAGTTCGATATCACCCAGTACGAGCACGTACCGCGGCGTTATTATGGACGAATGTTTTTTGCCACGTTGATCGTGATTGCATTGGCGGCGCTGTTGCGCGCGTTTGCCAATGGTCAGATCGAATGGTCCTACATCGGGCAGTTCCTGACGTCTGAAGCCATTCTTTGGGGCCTGGCCAATACCATCATCATGTCGATCCTGGCGATGGCGCTGGGCGTGATCATCGGGGTAATCACGGCAATCATGCGCATGTCGGCCAACCCGATCCTGCGCTACGTGGCGATCACTTACACCTGGTTGTTCCGCGGCACGCCGTTGATTCTGCAACTGCTGTTGTGGTTCAACCTGGCGCTGATCTTCCCGGTGATCGCCATTCCCGGCCTGTTCAGCCTCGACACCGTCGACCTGATGACGCCGTTCGTGGCCGCCCTGCTCGGCCTCAGCATCAACCAGGGCGCCTACACCGCCGAGGTGGTGCGCGCCGGGCTGTTGTCGGTGGACACCGGCCAGTACGAAGCGGCCAAGTCGATCGGCATGCCCAGCCTGCAGGCGCTGCGCAGGATCATTCTGCCGCAGGCCATGCGCGTGATCATTCCGCCGGTAGGCAACGAGTTCATCAGCATGGTGAAAATGACCAGCCTGGCCAGCGTGATCCAGTACTCGGAGCTGCTGCACAACGCGCAAAACATCTACTACGCCAACGCGCGGGTCATGGAGCTGCTGATGGTGGCCGGCATCTGGTACCTGGCGGTGGTGACGGTTCTTTCATTTGGTCAAAGCCGCCTCGAGCGTCGTTTTGCCCGCGGCGCCGGCAAGCGTTCGTAAGTCTGGGTTGAGGAGATTTGCCCCCATGAGAAGCATCGTCAAGGCCGTCAACCTGAACAAGTATTACGACCAGTATCACGCGCTGCGCGACATCAATATCGAGGTCGAGCAAGGCGAAGTGATGTGCATCATCGGCCCGTCCGGCTCGGGTAAAAGCACCCTGCTGCGTTGCGTCAACCAGTTGGAAAAAATCGACAAGGGCGGTCTGTGGGTCGACGGCGAACTGGTCGGTTACCGGGTGGTCGGCAACAAGCTGCACGAGATGAACGAAGTGCAGATCGCCCGGCAGCGCCTGGCCACCGGCATGGTGTTCCAGCGTTTCAATTTGTTCCCGCACATGACCGTGCTGCAAAACATCATCGAAGGCCCGTGCCAGGTGCTCAAGCGCTCGCCCAAGGAGGCCACCGAGGATGCGCTGGAGTTGCTGGCCCGCGTGGGCCTGGCGGACAAGCGCAATGCCTACCCGGTGGAGTTGTCCGGCGGCCAGCAGCAGCGTGTGGCGATCGCCCGCGCGTTGGCGATGCGCCCCAAGCTGATGCTGTTTGACGAACCCACGTCAGCCCTCGACCCGGAGCTGGTAGGCGAAGTGCTGTCGGTGATGCGCGATTTGGCCACCACCGGCATGACCATGATCGTGGTCACCCATGAGTTGGGCTTTGCCCGCGAAGTGTCCAACCGCATGGTGTTTATGGATGCCGGCCAGATTGTGGAAGCCGGCAGCCCCGAAGACATTCTAATAAGCCCACAAAACCCGCGTACCCAAAGCTTTATTTCTGCCGTTCGCACTTAACTAAAAAACTAACGAGAACGCCCCCATGAAAAAGATGTTTATTCCTTCGTTGCTCGCCGGCCTGATGGCTTCCAGCGCGGTGTTCGCGGCCTTGCCCGCAGCCATCAAGGACAAGGGTGAAATCAGCGCAGCCATCGTGCCGAACTACCCGCCGATGGATTTCAAGGACCCGGCCACCAATAAGCTCACCGGCTTTGACTTCGACCTGGGCAACGCCCTGGCCGAACGTCTGGGTGTGAAGATCAAGTGGCAGGAAACCGGCTTCGAGCAGATGCTCAGCGGCCTGACCACCAAGCGCGTCGACATTGTGCTGTCGGGCATGAGCGACACCGCCGAGCGTCAGAAATCGGTGACCTTTATCGACTACTTCACCAGTGGCCCGCAGTTGTACACCCTGGCCAAGCGTGAAGAGATCAAGGAATTGACTGACCTGTGCGGTAAAAAAGTCGGCACCAGCCGCCGTACCACCTGGCCGTCGGAAATTGCCGCGTGGAGCAAGGAAAACTGCGAAGCGGCGGGTAAGCCGGCGATCGTGGTGATCGGCACCGAAGGCTCGGCCGATGCGCGCGCGCAGTTGCAGCAGAACCGCCTGGATGCGGCGATGCAGGGCAGCGAGACGATTCCTTATCTGATGTCGCTGGACAAGGGCAAGTACAAGCCGGTGGGGCTGGCGATTTCCAAGCAGTTCACCGGGCTTGGGATCGAGAAGAGCAATACTGAGTTGGTCGCCGCGATCAGTGAAGCATTGCAGGGCATGATCGATGACGGGACCTACGGCAAGATTTTGAAGAAGTGGGATCTGGAGCAAGGTGCGGTCGAGAAGATCAGCATCAATGCGGGCCAGTAGATACAAGGTCTGAAAATGTGGGAGGGCAAGCCCCCTCCCACATTGGATCTGTGTGATCTTAAGCAACAACAAGGATGCTCTCCCCCACCGTGGCCACCTACTCCCTGGTAATTCGCCGCCTGTTGATCTGCTCGGTGACCATCGTGGTCAGCCGTTCCATGACCAGCCCACTGCTGGCCCTCTGGCTGAGTACCCGTCTGGGCCTCAACCAGCAGGACATCGGCCTGCTGATGGGCGTTGCCGTGTTTATCGCCACGTTGCTCGGTCTGTACGGCGGCTACGTCATCGACCGCCTGGAAAAGCGCAAGCTGCTGATCCTGGCCATGCTCTCCAGCTCCATCGGTTTTCTGTTGCTGACGTTTGCCAGCAACCTCTACCTCACCACGCTGACCCTGGTGATCACTGAAGCCGCGTCGGCGCTGTTCCTGATCGGTTCCAAGGCGATCATCAGCGAAAACCTCGCGGTGGGTGAGCGCGCCAAAGTGTTTTCCCTGCGCTACACCCTGACCAACGTCGGCTATGCCACCGGCCCCATGGTCGGCGTGGTGATCGCCGGCCAACTGCCCTGGGCGCCGTTCCTGATCGCCAGCGCGATTGCTTTTGGCAGCCTGTTCCTGATGGTCGGCATTGCCCCGACCGCACGGGATACCCGTCATAAACCGCAAAGCTTTCTGCGCACCCTGCAGACCTTGCGCAGCGACCGCACGCTGATCCTCTTCACCAGCGGCAGTTTGTTGAGCACCATTGTCCACGGGCGCTACACCCTGTATCTGTCGCAGTTTCTACTGGTTGCCTACAAGCCCGCAGCCGCCTTGAAGATTCTGTCCGCCGTGCTGGCCTGCAACGCCATCACGGTGATTTTGCTGCAGTACCAGATTGGCCGTTTTCTCAAACGCGAGCAGTTACGCCACTGGATTGCGCTGGGCACCTTGCTGTTTATTCTCGGGTTGATGGGGTTCAGCCTGGCCGACAGCCTGGTCAGTTGGTGCCTGGCGATGTTCGTATTCACCTTGGGCGAGATGATTATCTACCCCGCAGAATTTCTGTTTATCGACACCATCGCCCCCGATGCACTGCGGGGCAGCTACTACGGCGCGCAGAACCTGGCGGCGTTTGGCGGAGCGATGAGCCCGGTGATGTGTGGGTACCTGCTGATCAATGCGACGCCGGCCAGCATGTTTTATGCCCTGGCGGCATTGACCGCAGCCGGCGGAACCCTGTGTTTCCTGAGTGGGCGACGGGTTGCAAGTTCTTGCTGATATTTGCGCAGGTTCTCGCTATTAATAGCCAAACCTCTCACGGACCCGAGCCCCATGAAATTCGATACGGCCTACAGCCTGAGTCTCGATGACAAGCTGTCAATCTATGACGTACGAGACCTGAATTTCGACGAAACCGCCGATTTCGATTCCGACACAGACCACTTTCTGTGCCCCAACGATGTCTGCCGCGCGGCGTTCGATACCGGCAATACCCTGAGTACGTTCAACGCAAAGAACCTCAACTACAAGCGCACGCCGCACTTCAAGAACAAGACCGGCACCCGGCATATCGAAGGTTGCCGCTACGCCAGCGCGCACCGGAACGCGACCGGAGAAAGCGATGACGATCGCGAGGAAAACTTCCCGTCGGAGTTTGTGCTGACACGGCGCCAATACGAACGTAAGAGCCACCTGACAGGCACCGAGAACGTCGCCCTGCAAGAATCAACGAAGACCCCTTCAAATCGCGTCGCCACATCCCACGGCCACAACGACACCACCCCGGACAAAACCAGCGTATTCGCCCACCCGGTGGAGTGCTACGTGTCAAATATCGATGACAAGGACAAGCTCAAATCAATGCCGTTGAAAATCGGCGAGCACACGGCGACGTACTGGGCGTTCTTCAAAAAAATCGAATACCTGCAGGACAACAAGGGCCTGATCTACTGGGGCAGGATCAAGGCCATCAAGGACTACACCAGCAGCTTTCGCATCGACTTCGAAAAGAAGGTATGGCTCGACAAAAAGCCCTACACCGTCAACGTCTACTTGAGCAAAAAGCTCATCGAGCACTATCGCAAGCGCACGGCATTTCTGGAGCAGATCAAGGCCGCAGCAGCCAGCGAACAAGCGCTGTATTGCTTTTTCTATGGCGTCACGCCGCAGCTCAAGCACGTGCCGAGCAAGAAGAACCCCGAGCAGACGTTCGGGGTATTCAGTGCCAATATTGAAAACCTGGATCACCTGATCATTCGCGAGGCGCCCGGCGTGGAGTAGGCGCAAGCTGGAACGCCAGCCATTGCCCTGAGTTGATGAGCGGTAGGAACAACTGTATAAAAACACAGTATAGTTGTGCCTCCCCTGTCGAACCTGGAGAAATCCCCATGTCCTCTCTGGCAATGAGCTCTTTCGTAGAACAGCAGATCGTCCTTCATCAATTCACCGCCAAACACAGCGCCCAGGCCCGTGTCATGTTGGGCTGGAGCCGCGAAGAACTGGCCCGCCAGGCTGGCGTGGCGGTGCAGGCCGTTCAACAACTGGAGAGCCATGGCGATGTCGAGGATGAAACTCGACTGGCCCTGGCGTTTTGCCTGGAGGCCCAAGGGCTGGTGTTTTTCCCGGGGTTTGCACCCGGATGGGGAATGAGCAAACGCCGGTTCGACGTCGTATCGGCCGAGCCTGCCACACCTGGCATTATCTCCCGGTTGCTGGGCTCACCCACTGCATCAATTGAGTCAACAACGCCTCAACCGAATGGCGTGTAGAGTCCAGCCGGATCACCGGGCAACTCAGTGGTTTCAACCAGCTTTCATGCCGACGCAAACTGCGCAGGCTGTGGTTGCCGTCGTCGTAACGCGCGGCCCAGTCAAGAAATGCCGCGCTGTTTGCATGGCGGCTGCCGCCTTCGAGTATCTGGTCGCCGTAGCGCTGCTGTTCTCGCACGCGCAGGCGATGCAGGCGGACGTCGGGGTCCAGGCGCAGAAAGACCACGTGGGTGAACAGCGGGATCATGGTATCCCCCCATCCGCATAGCGAGCCGGATAACACCCAACCTTCATGGCGTGCGGTGTGTTCCTGCAGCAGGCGGATGCGCTCACCTTTGGGTCGGGCAGCAGAGAACGGCTCCGGGGTTTGCTGCCAGTAATAGAAGTCCGAGTCGAAAAAGGCCACATTCAGGCAGTCGGCCAACGCCTTGCCCAAGGTGGACGTACCGGCGCCTGCAGCGCCAAGGATGTGAATTCTACAGGCCATGGTTTTCTCTCCATGACATTGAGTTCAAGCCACGCCGACATCGGGCCAGCAGTGGCGCAGCCCTATGCATTATTTGTCGATTGGCCGCACAGGAACAACCTCTGCCGTATGCCATCGGGCAGAGGTTGGATCACATTCAGACGTTGCCTGCAGGTACCTCAGCGGCGTTATCTACCGTTACGGGTGCCGGCGTAAACGGAGTGCCGGGGAGGAATGCCGGTTTTTTGATCGCCTGTGTGGCTTGCTCATAAACGTAGGCAGCCGACAGTAATGTCGCCTCGCTGTTAGCCGCCCCGTAAAGGTAAAGTGCAGTTGGCATACCTTCGTCATCCATGCCGGACGGAACGGACATTCCGGGGTAGCCTGCCGCTGCGGTGAAAAAATAATTGTTCGAGAGGAAATTCGACACCATGGCGTCGAGCTTGTGCTCTTTCATCGGATCATCGATGGTTTTCTGAAAAAGAGGGAGGACGCTCTCCCACAGCTCATCGCGCTGGTCCTGAGTCGTTTCCAGGCCATTGATAATCTCAAGCAGCTTGTGATCAGGCTCACCCGGTTGCTGGGTACGCTGATTGAATGCAATCAGATCGCTAATCGATTTGACCGGCAAGCCTTCGCGTCCGGCGAGATACTCTTCCAAGTGATGCTTGACGTCTGAAAACAACGCTTCGTTGTAATCGCTGTAGGTTTGCTCTTCGACGCCCTCCTCGAGGGTGCCGACGGGCACCAGGATCGCACCTTGAGACCGCAGCACCTCAAGCGCCTCTGCGTAATGCTTGCTGTCGGCGCGCTTCGCGGGGTCCTTTGCATCCTCTTCGGACAATTCAGGCACCGGCGTGTAGCCGATGCGCTTGCCCTTCAACGCATCGGAGCGCAGGCCTTCGGTGTACACACGGGTCTCGGCCATGGCGTTTAGCGCTTCTGCCGCGTCGCAGACATTGCGGGTGAATGTGCCAATCGTATCCATGCGTGAACTGGTCATGACACCTTCGTTGCTCAGCAAGCCTACGGAGGTTTTCAAGCCAAACACGCCGTTATAAGCCGCTGGCGTAATGACCGACCCGCTGGTTTCCACCCCCAACGCCAGCGGTACATGCCCCTGTGCAACTGCCACGGCGGAGCCTGAACTCGACCCTGCTACCACCCCGCCCAGGCGATGTGGGTTCAGCGTTTGGCCGCCTCGCGAACTCCAGCCATCCACGGGCAGTTCAGAGCGGAAGTTGGCCAGTTCGCTCATGTTGGTTTTACCGACAACCACCACCCCCGCCCCCAGCAAGTTGTCCACAACCCTGGCATTTTTAGTCGCCGCCTTTCCCACCAAAGCCCTGGAACCACCGCTTGTTTGCATACGGTCCCTGGTTTCGAACACGTCCTTGAGGGCAATGGGAACGCCGTGCAAATACCCGCGCACATGGCCTCTTTTACGTTCCAGATCGCGAGCCCTGGCGTCGTTGAGGGCATCCGGGTTGGTTTCTACAAACGCGTTACCGCCCTGCAGGCCACGGTCAATATTAGCGATTTGTCTGAATGAGTCCTTCACCAGCGACTCTGAGGTGACCCCGCCCTGGCTGGCCATCTCCCCTGCCATTTGACAGGCGCCTTTGAAGCCCTGCGGCGGATTTGAAAGTTCTTGCAACAGGCCTGACGCCCACCCACCTGCCGAAACGGGTCCGATCATGAAATACCCCTGTAAGTGACTGAATGAGGGTTATCTTGCGATAACCCGACAGCAGTCTAAGAGGTCATTCCGGCAGCGCTGTACAGGCTAATCCTACCGCCCGGTATGATCATTCCATAGCCGCTGTAGGTACGCGGGGTGATATCAACTGAGCATAAGTTCGCAGCACAACCCTCACCCGCTCACTTGCCCAGCGAGCCCCATAAAACCAGAGCCTGGCCCCGTCTTCCAGTGCCTGGCAACCACTGGGGTAGCCGCTTCTGCAGGCGGCATGAAACGCCTGGCTTTGCTCGTCTGATATCAAGGCATCCAGACGATGGCGGGTCGCAAGCTCATCAATGGCCGTGCCGGATTCAAGCGGGTCGCTCGTACACTGCGCGTCCACTGCCACCAACTGCACGCCCGCTTGGCGCAGGATGACGAACGCTCGCTGCAGGGTCGCACTGTGGTCAGCAGGTTCGATATGACCACCGCGTACATAGCGGCTGGCATAACCGATACGCCACCCCTCCAGTACCAGGGATGCACGCGAAGCACTGTTGTTTTGCACCAGGGGGACTTCAACCATCACAGGCTCAGTGGGGTCGACACCACTGATGGCGATCAGTGATAAGGCCGGGTCGCGCGGGGGTTTGATCATGGGCGCCAAAGCGTTGTAGCCGGGTATGAGCACCGCGCCCTCAGCGCGTGCGGCACCGAAGACGATAGCACCGGGGTTGGCGTTATCGGTACGCGCCGCCGTGGTGCTGGCAGAGCCAGGATCAACGCTCCCCTGCTCAACGGCGTGCGACGCCGCCGAGAAGCAGGGTATGCCCAATCGCCATAGTTTCTTGCAATCGTCGCTCATGACAACGTCTCCCCGAAATTAAATTTCCGAGGGATCATCGCACTCCCTTCCGACGTTTGTCGCAGCGTTGAAACACCCTGAAAATACCTTTTTCCACACGCTCGTCAATTAGCCCGCAGCGTGTTCTTTTGCATCATGACGCTCTACTTCCAGCCACCACGCATGCCCTCGCTCGGGCTGGCTGAGCCTGAAAGCCTGGCCCATGGCCGGGGTAGTGATCGACACATTGCGTTCCCAGGCCAGCGCCATGATGCGGTCGAACGGCTCGTGCCAGGCGTGGAACGCCAGGTCGAACGTACCGTTGTGAATCGGTAGCAGCCAACGGCCCTTGAGGTCGATATGCGCCTGCAATGTCTGCTCCGGCTGCATATGCACGTGAGGCCAGTCGACGTTGTAGGCCCCGGTCTCCATGAGGGTCAGGTCAAACGGTCCGTATTGCTCGCCGATCCGCTTGAAACCGTCGAAATACCCCGTGTCGCCGCTGAAAAAAATCCGCCGCGCGTCATCGATCATCACCCAGGAACACCACAGGGTCTGGTTGCCATCAAACAGGCCACGTCCGGAAAAATGCTGCGCCGGCGTGGCAACAAAACGAATGCCATCGACCTCGGTGCCCTGCCACCAGTCCAGTTGCCGCACTTTGTCGGCATCCACACCCCATTTGACCAGCGTGTCTCCCACGCCCAAAGGCGCCAGGAAGTAGCGCGTCTTGTCGGCCAGTTGGACGACCGCCGCGCGGTCAAGGTGGTCGTAGTGATTGTGGGACAGGATCACCGCCTCCAACGGCGGCAACTCTTCAAGGCTGATAGGCGGTTGGTGGAAACGCTTGGGGCCGGCCCAACTGAACGGCGAGGCGCGCTCGGCGAATACCGGGTCAGTGATCCAGAACTTACCGCGCATTTTCAGCAACACGGTTGAATGGCCCAGGCGGAACACACTGTGGTCAGGGGCTGCCATCAGGTGTTCGCGGGTAAGACGCTGTACCGGGATATTGCCCACAGGCCGTGTAGTACGCGGTTTGTTGAACAACATGTTCCAAAAGATACGCAAGGTCTTGCCAAAGCCACCGTGCGGCACCGGCGCATCGTTATGAAAATGCCCCTGCTCCCGCTCGGCAGGCTTGCGCGCAGTGGGTGCGGGATCGAGACGGGTTGAAAGAGTGCCCATTACACAGTGACTCCTACGTCTGCTGATGAATTACACTGCACAGTGTAGTTTCTACATTGCAACAAAATCCTGAACAAGTAAACTACCGAGTGTAACTTCATCTTCGAGCCGAACGCCCTCCATGAATGCCTCCCCACGCCTCACCGACCGTAAACGCGAAGCTATCGTGACGGCGGCCATTGCCGAATTTCGCGCCAATGGCTTCGAGGTCACCAGCATGGACAAGATCGCCGCCACTGCCGGGGTTTCCAAGCGTACGGTGTACAACCACTTCCCCAGTAAAGAAGAGCTGTTTGCCGAAATCATGCACAAATTGTGGGCCAGCAGCGCCGCGCAACTGGATGTGGCATACAGCCGCGACCAACCCTTGCGCGATCAATTGCGCCAGTTGCTGGAAGCGAAAATGAAGATGATGTCGGATACCAACTTCCTCGACCTGGCGCGCGTGGCCATTGCGGCCACCATTCATTCGCCGGCACGTGCCCAGGACATGGTCAACCGCCTGAGCGCCCGTGAAGAAGGCTTTACCCTGTGGATACGCGCCGCCCAGGAAGACGGCCGGCTGAGTGGCGACGACCCGGCGTTCGCCGCTCACCAGGTACAAAGCCTGCTCAAGGCCTTCGCATTCTGGCCGCAGATTACCCTTGGCCAACCTACCCTCGATGCAGCGTCCCAGACCCATGTGATCGAATCGGCAATCGATCTGTTCCTGGCAGGTTATGAGGTCAATGCTCACCGCTGACGGTGCGCCGTCCGGCCTGAGTCGTCTTACAACGCTTCGTCTGAATTTTATTCCGCCAGCCTGCCGAGATAGCATAATGCCGCCATTGGTCGCATGGTCATGAAATACGCCCCCAAAGCGGCGAACTTCTCGGCCGGCCGATCACTCTGAACCCGTTGTTCCACCCCTCTGTCAGCACAAGGAAGCTGGCAATGAGCAAGTCAACCGTGAGGCCCAGATGCCCTACGGGGTCAGGCGCATCTACATGGAATCCTCATACGCATGCCTGCTCGAGCTTCCGACCATGCTATTCAATGCTTACAAAAAAACCATCACCGCCTTGCAACACACCAATGCCCAACAAGCCAGCCTGCTGGACGCGATCGAGCGCTCCATGGCGGTCATCGAATTCGACACGCAGGGCACGGTGCTGCGCGCCAATGACAATTTCCTCAAGACCATGGGCTATCGCGCCGAACAGATCCTGGGCCAACCCCACCGCCTGTTCTGCACACCGGCGTTCGCCCGTAGCGCAGAGTACAACCAGCTGTGGACGCATCTACGCAACGGCCAATTCGAGTCGGGCACCGTTGAGCGAGTGGGCGCCAATGGCCAATCGGTGTGGCTGGAAGCCAGTTACAACCCGGTAAAGGATGAAACCGGCCGCGTGATCAAAGTGGTGAAATACGCGATGGACGTCACCCCACGCCTGCAGGCCGAAAGTGAAGCCAACGCCAAGCTGCAGGCCATCGACCGCGCCATGGCGATGATCGAGTTCAACCTCGATGGCACCATCATCACCGCCAATGCGAACTTCCTGCAGCGCATGGGCTACAGCCTGGCGCAGATCCAGGGCAAGCATCACCGCCTGTTCTGCACACCAGAGCTGGCCGGCAGCGCCGCCTACAGCGAATTCTGGAAACGTCTGAACCAGGGTGAACTGTTCAACGGCCAGTTCGAGCGCGTGGACAAACACGGCAACACGCTGTGGCTCGAAGCCAACTACAACCCGGTGTACGACGCCAGCGGGCGTCTGTGCAAGGTGGTGAAGTTTGCGTCGGACGTCACCGCCCGTGTGCAACAGCATGCCGCTGACGCGCAAAGCGCTGCGCAGGCGTATCACCTGTCGCTCAATACCCAGGACATGGCCGAAAAAGGCGCCGACGTGATTCAGAAAACCGCCACCGGCATGCGCGAAATCGCCGTGGATATTGACGCTTCCTCGCAACTGATCGCCAAGCTGGGCGAGCGCTCGCAACAGATCACCACCATCGTCAACACCATTCGCGGGATCGCCGACCAGACCAACCTGCTGGCCCTCAACGCCGCCATCGAGGCCGCCCGCGCGGGCGAGCAAGGCCGTGGCTTTGCCGTGGTCGCCGATGAAGTCCGCCAATTGGCGGCGCGTACCAGCGGCTCCACGACGGAAATTTCCGGCATGATCGCCATGATCCAGGACGAAACCCGCCAGGCCATCGACAGCATGGACGCCACCCGCGACCGTGCGGCCCAGGGCGTGGAGCTGGCCAACCAGGCCGGTACGGTGATCCTGCAGATTCGTGAAGGCACCAGCGAGGCGGTGCAGGCGGTGAGCGCGTTCGCCAATGAGCGGGGCAATCGCTGACGGCTTCTTCATGTGCCTGGCCGGGAGGCTCGGTCTATAGTGCGTAAGCCTTACGCCCTCGACTCGAGCCTGCCATGACCTCAGATAAACCCGACCCGATCCCTGTCGACCACCTGCGTTTCCATCGCCACCACGCTCACCTGGCGCCGACCTTTGGCAACGATACCTTTGCCCTCAAGGCCGAAGCCTTCGCGCGCTTCTTTGGCACCCCAACGTTCCTTGGCGCGCAAACCGCCATTGTGGTGCTGTGGGTGGTGCTGAACGCGACCGGCATCACCCACTTCGACGTCTACCCCTTCATCCTGCTCAACCTGGCCTTCAGTCTGCAATCGGCGTATGCCGCGCCGCTGATCCTGCTGGCCCAGACGCGCCAGGCGGCGCGCGACAAAGCCCAGTCCGACGCCGACGCGCAGCACCGCGAAGCCCTGGCCACCGCCAATACCGCACGTCAGGCCCAGGCGGAACAGACCACCCAACAGCTGCTGGAACTGTTGGAGCAGAACACGCGGTTGACGCAAATGACCAAACAGCTGACCGAGCGTATCGAAACCCTGACCAGTGAAATGCATGAGCACTTTGTGCGCAAAACCTAACGGCGCAGCCAGCGCACGTGTCGCCCCAGCTCATCAAACAGCGTCACCACCGAACGCAACGCCCGGCAATCAGGGCGCGTCAACAGCCACAGCGCCGTGTCATGTCCTGCCAAAGCGGGGCCCAGCCGTTGCAAGCCATCGTCGATCAGGAAATCCGGCAACGCCGCCACCCCAAGCCCGGCGCGTACCAATTCCGTCACCGACTGCATGCTGTTGCAGCGATAACCGGGACGCACGCCCGGCAGATGCTCGCGGCGCCAGGCCACGGTGGGGTGGTCGGGCAAAAAGTCATCCGGCGCGATCCAGGTCAGATCGGCCAGTTCATGGCCTGCATGCCGACGGGCATAGTCGGCACTGGCGCACACCTGATACGTCACCGTGCCCAGGCAACGTCCGACAAGATGCTCCGGCGGGTTCCTGGTCAGGCGCAGCGCGATATCCGCATCGCGGCGGCTGAGGTTGGCGAAATCGTTGGAGGTGCTCAGCTCCAGGATCAACGCCGGATAGTCCGCCATGAAGCTGGCCAGGGCGGGTAGCAGCAAACCTTGCAGCACCGAGTCGGAACAGGTCAGGCGCACCGTGCCGCTGATCACTTCACCGCCCTGCTCCACACCGATGCGTGCAGCCTCCAGGGCAAGCTCTGCGCGCTCGGCCTGTTGCGCCAAGTGGTTGGCCAAACTGGTGGGCAGATAGCCGGCGCGGCTTTTTTCAAACAGCGGTTGGCCCAGGGCTGCTTCCAGGCGCCGTACCGCGCGGAACACCGTGGACACATCCACGCGCAGCAACCCCGCCGCCCGCGCCAGCGTGCCGCCACGCACCAGAGCGAGGACCAGCGACAGGTCGTTATAGTCGAGCTGATAGTGCGTGGCTGCATTGACCATGTGGGAAAACGCCAATATCGATTGCGTGAGCGCCAATCTATAGTGCCCACCAGGACACCACAAGCTATGGGATGCACACGATGAACGACACCCCGCTGCACCTCGCTCTGATCGGCGATTACAACCCCGACGTGATTGCGCACCAGGCCATCCCGGTAGCGCTGCAACAAGCGGCCCAAGCCCTGAAGCTTGACATCAACCTGCACTGGCTCGGCACCGACACCCTCACCTCCACGGCATCGCTGCACGGGTTTGACGGCTTCTGGTGCGTGCCTGCCAGTCCTTACCGCGATACCGACGGCGCGCTGCGAGCCATCCGCTTTGCCCGCGAACAGCGGCGACCGTTCCTCGGCACCTGCGGTGGTTTTCAGCACGTGGTACTCGAATATGCCCGCAACGTGCTGGGATGGGCGGATGCCGAACACGGCGAGTTGGTACCGGACGCCGAACGCGCGGTCATTACGCCATTGAGCTGTGCGCTGGTGGAAGCCAGCGACACCGTGCGCCTGCTACCCAATACGCGTATCGCCCAAGCCTACGGCAGCCTGGATATCCACGAAGGTTATCGTTGCAGCTACGGTATCAATCCGCAGTTCGCTCACGCACTGCTCGACGGAACGTTGATCCCCGGCGGCCATGACGCGGCTGGCGAGCTTCGCGCGATAGAGCTGCTGGGCCATCCATTTTTCGTCGCCACCCTGTTCCAGCCCGAACGTGCCGCCCTCAAAGGCACCACGCCGCCGCTGGCGATAGCCCTGCTCAAGGCGTGCCGGGAGGCCGCGGCATGATCGCCAAGACACCGACGCCACCTTACTACGCGGTGATTTTCAGCTCACTGCGCACCGAGGGCGACCAGGGCTACGGTCAGGCCGCCACGCGCATGCTGGAACTGGCGCGTGAACAGCCGGGATTTCTCGGCGTGGAGTCGGCGCGGGAAGAGGGTTTGGGGATCACCGTGTCCTACTGGAGCAGCGAAGCGGCGATCCTGACCTGGAAACAGCAGGCCGAGCATCGACAGGTGCGGGAGCAAGGGCGTTCCCTCTGGTACACCGCGTTTCAAACTCGCGTATGCAAAGTAGAACGCGACTACGCATTCCCGACGTGAGCCCCAGGCCCGCTCCCCCAGGTTGACCTGCACACAGGTGCAGGCCTAGCTGACCAGGCTGCGCAATGCACTGATCTGCGCGATCTCGATCCGGCGCATATACACCCGCAACGGTTCGCTGATGTTGAGCCGGTCGTCGATATTCTGCTCCAGCAATAACTGAATGCGCGCGCGCGACAGGATCATGCTGTGGTCGGCAGCCGGGACCCAGACGAACTCGGCGGTGGGAATGATGCCGTCATCGGCCACGTCCATGCCGAAGGCATCTTCGCTGAAACGCACGATGTACTGGCCAGTCTTGCGATTCAGGCCAACAAAACCGTGGAGTTGGTCGGCGGCCTGGCAGATAAGCTCGGAAGTGATGTGCATGGTAAACCTCACTGAAAAGTCCCACAGGGACTGGAAAGATGGTTTACACGCGTGGCAAAAAATACCGCCCTCTGACGGGGCAGCTGCGGCCAAGAGTACTGCAATACATCACAGAAAAACCCTAAAAATTGTCCCGCGCGCAGGTTAATGTCGGTTTGGTGATAGCGCCTTTCGCAATCAATTGTTAAAAAGGACGCCTTCTCAAAGTTACCTCCACGAAAGGACTTCCCATATGCCTGTCACGTTAACCAACGGCCTGGTGCGCACCACGATAGGGAGTGCCGTGCTGCTGGCGCTGATGCTCGGCCTTGCTCCCGCACAGGCTGCCGACCCGATCAGCCCGGCTGAATTGGCGACAAACGAAGGCATCCCCTACCCTGCGGTGATCGCCCACCGTGGCGCGTCCTATGACGCCCCCGAGTCCACCGCCGCCGCTTACAAGGTCGCGCGTGACCTGGGCGCCGACTACCTGGAACTGGACCTGCAGCGCAGCAAGGACGGCGTATTGTTCGCCCTGCACGACAACAACCTGCAGCGCACCACCGACGTGGCGACCAAGTTCCCCGAGCGCAAAGACGCGCCGGCCAACGAATTCACCTGGAAAGAACTGCAAAGCCTCGACGCCGGCAGTTGGTTCAACGCCGCCTACCCGGACCGTGCACGCCCGGGTTTCGTCGGCCTGAAAATTCAGAGCCTGGATGACATCATCAAGATCGCCGAAGGCAATCCGCAACATAAGCCGGGCCTGTACATCGAGACCAAGGAGCCCAAGCAATTCCCGGGCATCGAAGCCGACCTGAAAAACAAGTTGCTCGACAAGGGCTGGTTGAGCTCCGCCGGCTCCAAGCTGGGCAAGAGCAACACCGGCGTCGGCCAGGGCAAGGGCCGTGTGGTGCTGCAAACCTTTGAGGTGGCCAGCTTGAAAGAACTGCAAAAAGAAATGCCCAACACGCCGAAGATCCTGCTGTTGTGGGTCGGTGAAGGCAGCATTGAGCCCAAGTCCAAGGTGACGTTCGCCGAATCCGGCGAGGCGACCAAAGCGGCCTATTACGCCAAGCAGGAACCGAAAGACGCGGCCGAATTCGAAAAATGGGTCGACCAGGCCAAAAGCCTCGGCGCCATCGGCACCGGCCCTTCGGCAGAGCTGACTGACCATGGCGACCAGAGCTACACCGACCTGGTCAAGCCTGAGATGAACAAGCTGACCCACGACAAGGGCCTGTTGGTGCACGTATACACCGTGGACGAGCCGGTCGACTTCGACAAGGTGATGAAGGCCGGCGTCGATGGCATCTTCACCAACCGTGCCGCCGAACTGCTGAAGTTCTACAAGCGCTGGCCGTCGTCCAGCGTGCAGGACCTGTTGAGCGATCATAAATACTGAGGCGTTGGTGTCAGTGAGCCATTAAGGATGAGTTAAGTTGCGCCGGTTAATCTGGCGCCACTTAAACAGCTCAACCAGAAGGACACACACCATGAAAACCCTGACCGCTTTGTTCGCCGCCACTGCCCTGACACTGACTGCGGGCCTGGCCCAGGCGGATATTCGTCCGGACCAGATTGAAGGCCTGCTCAAGTCCGGTGCCGTGATGCCATTCGAAAAACTGAACGCTGCGGCCGTGGCCAAACACGCTGGCGCAACGATCAACGACACCGAGTTGGACCACAACAACAGCGGCGTACTGGTCTATGAAGTTGACCTGACCGACACCGCCGGCAAGAACTACGAAGTGAAGCTCGACGCCAAGACCGGCGCTGTGCTGGAAGACAAACTCGATACCTGAGTTCAATCCAAAAAAACGCGCCACCTTCGGGTGGCGCTTTTTTTTGCCCTGCCAAAGATCAAATTCGCCCTACACCCTGCAAGGTCGTTAAACTCAGCGACATCGACCGAGCACTACGCTGCCGTCATCGCCAATATGAGAACGTCCATGGGGCAGAAAACCGCCGACATCGCCACCATCGGCCGAATCAGTGCCGTGCCCGCGATGCTTCGCGTCATCAGTGACATGACCGGCCTGCGCTTTGTCGCCGTCGCCCGAGTGACCGACAACACCTGGACCGCCTGCGCCGTGCTCGACCAACTGGCCTTCGGCCTGGACGTGGGGGGCGAACTGGACCTGACCACCACCATTTGCCATGAAATCCGCGGCTCCCATGTGTCCGTGGTGATCGACAATGCCAGTGAAGACCCGCTGTACCGCACACATCACACCCCACTGATGTACAGGTTCGAAAGCTACATCTCAGTCCCCGTGTTCCGTACCAACGGCAGTTTTTTCGGCACCATCTGCGCCCTCGATCCGAACCCCGCGCAGCTGCGCAGCAGCACCATCCAGTCCACCATGGAATCGTTCGCACGGGTCTTATCGCTGCAAATCGAAGCCGAGGAAAACCAGCAGAGCACCGAAGACACCCTGCGCGAAGAACGCAACACGGCGCAGCTGCGCGAACAATTCATCGCGGTACTGGGTCACGATCTGCGCAACCCGCTGTTCGCCATCAACGTTGGCGCCGAACGCCTGCTGCGTAAGCACCCCCACCCTGCCACGGACAACATCGTGCGCCATATCCTGGCCAGCGGGCGCCGTGCAGCGCAGTTGGTAGAAGATGTTCTGGATTTTGCGCGCGGGCGGCTGGGCGGCGGTATTCCATTGCAGTTGGGCAACTGCGAAGACTTGCAAACCGCCCTGCAGCAGGTGGTGGCGGAATTGCAGAGTGTGCATCCCGAGCGTGACATCCGTGCGCAGATCGGAATGGTCGAAGGCATCAGGGGTGACCGTGACCGATTGGCACAATTGCTGTCCAATCTGGTGGCCAATGCTGTCAGCCACGGTGATCCTGACGGTCCCATCGAAGTGAGTGCGACAGTTGAACAGGCGCACTTCGAACTGGTGGTGAAAAACGCCGGGCAGATCAACCGGCAGGCGCTGCCGAGGCTGTTTGAACCCTACGCACGCCCCGCCACCGAAGGCCCGCAGGCCGGCCTTGGCCTGGGACTGTATATCGTCAAACAGATTGCCGACGCCCATGGCGGCGAACTGAGCGTTTGCAGCAGTGAACTGCAGGGCACGGTGTTCACCTTCCGCCTGCCAGTGGCGTGAGCCAGCATCCAGTCGCGCCACCCTGAACAACGCCCGCGCCTGGGTAAGCCGTCATAAAAACGTCAGATTTGTCTGTAATGATGGGCCACGCGACCTGTGAAATGTCCTACAGGCTTTTTCTGTGCGAGCCCCCATGAACCACAGCATTGACCACGCCCACCAGGATCCCGACCTGTTTGGCCTGCTTTACGGTTTCCGCTTTCTGCCCGGCGAAAAAGGCCAGCAGATTGATTCCGCTACCGCCCTGCAATGCCTGCAACAACCCGGTGACCCGCAGGAATTTCTCTGGCTGCACCTGAACCTGGCCCATGCCGCCTGTGAACGCTGGATGCAAGCGCACTTGGAACTGCCCGAGGAGTTCTTCGAAGCGCTGCACGAAGGTTCGCGCTCCACGCGCATCGAGCATGTCGATTCGGCCCTGCTGGCGGTAGTCAACGATGTGGTGTTCAACTTCAGCAGCATGGTTTCCTCGGATATATCCACCTTGTGGGTGTGTGCGCGCAGTCGCCTGCTGATCAGTGCGCGCCTGCAACCGCTGCACTCGGTGGATAAGTTGCGCTCGTCGGTGAAGGCCGGTGAACGTTTTCGCTCGCCGCTGGAGTTGCTGGTGCATTTGCTGCGCGACCAGGGCGAAGTGCTGACCCAGATCGTGCGCAAGACCAGCCTCAGCGTCGATCATATCGAAGACCAGTTGCTGTCCTCGCGCCTGTCCACCAACCGCGCCGAACTCGGTGCCGCGCGCCGCGTGCTGGTGCGCTTGCAACGCCTGCTGGCGCTGGAACCGGGTTCGCTGTTGCGCCTGCTCAACCGGCCGCCGCAATGGCTGCAAAAGGAAGACGTGAAGGAGTTGCGCAAATCCACCGAAGAGTTTGCGCTGATCATCAACGACCTGACGGCCCTGGGCGAACGCATCAAGCTGTTGCAGGAAGAGATCGCCGCCAACCTCAACGAGCAGAGCAACCGCACGCTGTTCACCCTCACGGTGGTGACGGTGCTGGCGCTGCCGATCAATATCATCGCCGGCTTTTTCGGCATGAATGTGGGTGGGGTGCCGCTGTCCCAGGACCCGGAAGGCTTTTGGATATTGGTCGCGCTGGTGGCGACCTTCACCCTGATTGCCGGGCGCTGGGCATTCAGAAAGCGTAAGGATTTAATGAACTGAAAGGCCCTCCCCCACCTGAACACTGACCTGCCGCAGCATCTCTGTAACAATTTGCAATGATCATGAACGCCATCCTCCTCACACTGGATGCTCCGGCATGGCCACCCCTTCCCTGACTGCCTCACCCTCCGCCCCCAAACCGCGCCTGGACACCAAGCCCGGCCTGGTTACGGTGATCATGTTCTTCGCCGTGCTCGCCATGGGCCTGCTGTTCACCGCTTACAGCCTGATGCACGACATGCACGAAATGGGCGCCCAGCTCACCACGTGGACGCCGTTCCTGCTGCTCGGCGTGGCGCTGTTGATCGCCCTGGGCTTTGAGTTCGTCAACGGCTTTCACGACACCGCCAATGCGGTGGCCACGGTGATCTACACCAACTCGCTGCCGCCGCATTTCGCGGTGGTGTGGTCGGGCTTTTTCAATTTTCTCGGCGTGCTGCTGTCCAGCGGCGCGGTGGCGTTCGGCATCATTGCCCTGCTGCCGGTGGAGTTGATTCTGCAGGTGGGCTCTTCGGCCGGCTTCGCCATGATCTTCGCCCTGCTGATCGCCGCGATCCTGTGGAACCTCGGCACCTGGTGGCTGGGTTTGCCGGCGTCGTCGTCCCACACGCTGATCGGCTCGATCATTGGTGTCGGCGTGGCGAATGCGTTGATGCATGGCCGCGATGGCACCAGTGGCGTGGATTGGAGCCAGGCGGCCAAGATCGGTTACGCGCTGCTGTTGTCGCCGCTGATCGGCTTTGCGTTTGCCGCCTTGCTGTTGCTGGCGCTGCGCGCCTTCGTGAAGAACCGCGCGCTGTACAAAGCGCCCAAGGGCGACACCCCGCCGCCGTGGTGGATTCGCGGCATGCTGATCGTCACGTGCACCGGTGTGTCGTTCGCCCACGGCTCCAACGATGGGCAAAAAGGCATGGGCCTGATCATGCTGATTCTGGTGGGCACGTTGCCGATGGCCTACGCGCTGAACCGCACCATGCCGGCCGATCAGTCACTGCAATTTGCAGCGGTGGCGGAAGTCACCCAGGCCGCATTGGTGAAATCCGCACCGCAGCCGGCTCCCGGCGATTCACGAGCAACCTTATCCACTTACGTGCGCACCAAAGAAGCCACCCCGGAACTGGTGCCCGCCCTTGCCGCCATCACCGGGCACATCGGCGCCGAAGTCAAAGGCTATGGCTCCCTTGCCGCGGTACCGGCTGAAGCCGTGGGCAACGTGCGTAACGACATGTACCTGACCAGCGAAACCATTCGCCTGATGGACAAGGGCAAGGTCGGCAATTTCGACGCCGACACCCAGGGCAAGCTGCAACTGTTCAAGCAACAGATCGACAGCGCCACGCGCTTTATCCCGCTGTGGGTCAAGATCGCAGTGGCCATCGCCCTGGGGCTTGGCACCATGGTCGGCTGGAAGCGCATCGTGGTGACGGTGGGCGAGAAGATCGGCAAGACCCACCTGACGTACGCCCAGGGCGCCTCGGCCGAGACCGTGGCGATGCTGACCATTGGCGCGGCGGACATGTTCGGTTTGCCGGTATCGACCACCCATGTGTTGTCATCGGGCGTGGCCGGGACCATGGTAGCCAACGGCGGCGGCTTGCAGATGCGCACCATCCGCAATTTGCTGATGGCCTGGGTACTGACGTTGCCGGCGGCGATTGTGTTGTCGGGCAGCCTTTACTGGCTGTTCACCCAACTGTTCTGACCCACCCTCAATCGAATGTAGGAGCGAGCTTGCTCGCGAAAAACTTACAAGCACCGCGCTCATTCAGAAAGCACGCGTTATCGTTGACGTTTTTCGCGAGCAAGAGCTAGGCGCCCCCCTCGCTCCTACAGAAAGCGTGATAGGGCAAGCTCTTTCCCACATTGTTGGCGGCGCAAGTTAAAGATGGGCTTGCAGGGTGGCCGCCAACCACTCCATGAACACCCGCACGCGCAACGGCAAATGCCGCTGGCCGGCGTAGAGCAATGACACGTCCAAAGGCGGTGCCGGGTAACCGGCCAGCACCGCGACCAATTCGCCACTGGCCAGCAAGTCGCGGATGCCCAGCCGGGGCACTTGGATAATGCCAAAGCCGCCCAGGCACGCCGCCTGGTACGCATCGGTGCTGTTGACGGTCACCCGTCCGGCCATTGGCAGCCGCAGCACCTTGTTGCCTTGCAGGTACTCGAACCCCGCCGAGCGTGCGCCGAGCGGGCGCACGTAATGCACCAGCTGATGATGTTGCAGGTCAGCCAGGGTGCGCGGAATGCCGTGGCGCTGCACGTACCCCGCACTCACACAATTGGCCATCTGCATGCTGCACACCCGCCGCGCGACCACGCTCTGGTCGGGCTGGGCACCCACGCGCACAACACAGTCGAAGCCTTCGGCGATCAGGTCCACCTGGCGGTCCGAGCTGCCGATTTGCATCTCGATCAGGGGGTGGCGCTCCATGAACGGGGGCAAGTTGGGCACGATCAGCGTGCGCGCTATCACGTTGGGCATGTCCACCCGTATGCGCCCGGCCAACTGGGTTTCGTCCTGTCGAAACAGCCCCTCCAGTTCCTCCATGTGCGCCAGCAAATCCTTGCTGCGCTCATACAACACCTGGCCGTCCTGGGTGGCCTGCACCTTGCGCGTGGTGCGTTGCAACAGGCGTGCACCGAGCAGTTCTTCGAGGGCGCGCACCTGTTCGGACACGGTGGAGCGCGGCAAGCCAAGGCTTTCACCGGCCTGGGTAAAGCTCGACAGCTCGGTCACGCGCACAAACGTGCGCAACAGCTCAAGTTTATTCATGGGATTGTTCGCCCTGTCCGACCAGTGATTCCGGTATAGCGCTGTTTATCACGTTATGGGCGGACAAATACACTCAGTCCCACCATCACCCAAGAGGACTGCACCATGACCCCACGTAAAATCGCACTGATCACCGGCGCCAGCCGCGGCCTGGGCAAAAGCGCTGCACTGCACCTTGCCGCCCAGGGCGTGGATATCCTCGGCACTTACCACAGCAGGGCCGATGAGGCGCAGGCGTTAGTGACGCAAATCGAACAACTGGGCGGCCGCGCGGCGATGTTGCAACTGGATGTGAGCCAGAGCGCGACGTTTGCAGGCTTTGCCGATCAAGTGACTGACGCGCTCAAGGATGTGTTCGCACAGGATCAGTTTGATTTTCTGGTCAACAACGCCGGTATCGGTATTCACGCAAGCTTTGCCGAAACCACCGAAGCCCAGTTCGACCAACTGGTCGCTATCCAATTCAAGGGGCCGTTTTTTCTGACCCAGAAGCTGTTGCCGTTGATTGGCGACGGTGGGCGCATTCTCAATGTGTCCAGCGGTCTGGCGCGCTTCAGCCTGCCGGGCTACGCGGCCTACGCGGCGATGAAAGGCGCGATGGAAGTGCTGACCCGCTACCAGGCCAAGGAGCTCGGCGCGCGTGGCATCAGCGTGAATATCCTCGCCCCTGGCGCTATTGAAACCGACTTCGGCGGCGGAGCGGTACGCGATAACGCCAACCTCAATGCCATGGTCGCCAACAACACCGCCCTGGGCCGCGCCGGTTTGCCCGACGATATTGGCGGGGCCGTGGCGCTGCTGCTGGCCGATGGCGGCCAATGGATCACCGGCCAGCGGATCGAGGCCTCGGGCGGCATGTTTCTGTAAGCGCCTGGCGACTACAGGGCGATTGGCGTTTTGCGGGTGACTCGTTCCCGAATCACGTCATACGCCCAGTGGTACACATAGGTGTATGGCAGGAAGAACAGCAGCACGCCAATGTCGAGGATGAACGCCTCCAACAGGCTGGTCTTCATCAATGCGGCAATCAACGGCACCGCCAGCAGGATCAACCCGCCTTCGAACAGCAGCGCGTGCAGCACTCGCGTGCGGCCACCGTTGGACAGGTGCAGGCGCGCTTTAAGGCGGTCGAACAGGCTGTTGAACATGACGTTCCAGCTCAGCGCCAGCAAGCTGACGCCCAAGGTCACCGTGCCCATTTCCAAGGCCGGTCGACCGGTCACCCAGACCAGCAAAGGCGTACAGATCAATAAGGCCAAACCTTCAAACCCCAAGGCCTGGAAAACACGTTCAGTAATCGACTTGGTAGGGTGCATGACCCGGCTCCGTGAGTGACGATGGTTGCCATGATCACGCCCCAGGCCGATACTTCATAACCAATAACCATCGATCAAGGCGATAGTCATGGCCTCCCATGAAGTGCTCCAGGCGTTTGTCCAGGCCGCCACCCAGGGTTCGTTTTCCGCCGCCGCCCGCAAGCTGGGCAAGAGCCAGTCCACCATCAGCGCAGCGGTGGCCAGCCTGGAAATCGACCTGGATGTGGTGTTGTTCGATCGCGGCAGCCGCAAGCCGACGCTGACCCCGGCCGGCCAGGTGTTGTTGCAGCGTGCCGAACAGGTGCTGGAAGCCAGCAGCCGGCTGGAACTGGCGGCCAGTCAATTGGCCCAGGGGCTGGAGCCGAAGCTGAGTATCGCCATGTCCGATACCTACCAGTCCGACCGTTTCGAAGTCGCCCTCAGCGCTTTTGAACAACGCTACCCGGACCTTGAGTTGGAATGCCTGATCGCCGAATGCGAAGACCTGATCGCCCTGGTGCAAAGTGGCCGGGCGCACATCGCGTTTATCGAGCAGCAGCAGGTTTACCCCCCGGACCTCAGTTGCTCGACGATTGAGGACAGCACCGAGATCGCCCTGTTCGTCTCGCCCAGACACCCGCTGGCGAGCCAGGCCGGTCTTGATCCGCATACCCTGCAAGCACATCGGGAACTGCGCCTGGCAAGCGTCATCAACCCTGACGAAAACCGTGGCGCCCAACGCGTGTGGTCGGCACCGAGCTACCTGATGCTGATGGAGATGGCGCAACTGGGCTTTGGCTGGGCCCCTATACCGCGCTGGTTGGTGGAGCGCTTCGGCGACAACCGGCTGGTCGAGCTCAAGGTGCGCGGTTGGCCACGCTCGGTGGCGGTGGATGCGCTGTGGTCGCGACAACAACCGCCGGGCCCGGCGGGGAGTTGGTTGTTGGCAAAAATGCTCGAGTGAGCCATGAGGACCGGCGTATGCAAGGGGCACGAGCGCTATAAGCGGATGAGGTAGAATTCCCGCCCCTTCGTAGGAATTTTGGATATGCCGCCCATGCAAACCCGCCTCGCCCCCTACGAAACGCTGAACGTTCTGCAAAAACAGCAACTGGACGGCCTGACGGTGCACCCCGAGCAACTGGCGTACTCCGGTGATATCTATTGCGCCCTGAACAGCCTGCTGGTCAATCCCAACCCCGACAGCGTCAAAGGCTTCGCCCTGCTCGCGGGCGACGTGCCCGTGGCGTTCCTGCTGCTCAAACGCCCACCGTGCCTGCCCCATTGGGCAGATGAACACAGCGCCACCTTGCATGCATTGCAGGTGGATCGGCATCAGCAAGGGCGCGGCTACGGCAAAATCTGTCTGCAGATGCTGCCTGCAGCGGCGCTACAGGCATGGCCGCAGATCAAGGCGCTGGAATTGTCGGTGGATGCGGACAATGTGGCGGCGATGGGGTTGTATCTGGGGGCTGGTTGGGTGGACAGCGGTGAGGCATACAAAGGGCGGGTCGGGTATGAGCGCAGGCTGAGCTGGGAGTTTGCAAGGTGAGTGGCGATCCAACCCGAAGATCCCTCGACTTGTCTACTGTGATAGTTGCCAGCTGCGCATGAGGGCCCACCCGTTGTTCAATAGGACTCCATCGTCGTCGCGTTGAGCGGTTATCAAGCAGGTATGGAAACCTCTACCCCCTCAAGGAGCAGACTCATGAGCATTCCAGCCAGACGCTCGAACATCGATGCCAATTCCGCAGGCAGCAAGGATCTGAGCTTCGGTAATACCCTTCCTAAAACAGGCGAGAGCTTTTTTTCGCAGATCACCGGCATTTCTGCATTACGAGACGATGGTTCAATTATCACGGCAGGCATTTGCTATTTTGAAAACCTGCCATACATCGCCGTGTTCATCCATAACGCCGACGGTGAGCTCGACCCCGAGCATTCACCCATGTTTATTCCAACCACTGGTTTCGCCAGACTATTCAACCTGATCATCCAACCGGACGGTAAGCCCCTGCTTCTCTTCTCTTTGGGCGACGCTGCAATAGCGATGGTGGCCCGGTTCAATAAGGATGGAACCCTGGATACCGAGTTTGGTGTTGAAGGTACAAGCTCGCTCAATATCCGAATCCACGCCGGTCTGCTGCCCAGAAGTGGCCTTGCCGTCAGGCACGATGGGGCCATCCTGGTCGCTCACACCAGTACGCAAGAAAGCTATATCCATGAATTGAATAGCAACGGCACGGCGACCAACTTTGGAAAACCAGGGCCTGTCAAACTGGATGGAACGGCCGCCACGTCCTTGATAATCAGCTCCACGGGATTCGTAGTAGGCGGTGACAGGGCAGGCCAAGCCATGCTTCTGGGCTATGACGCAAGTGGTGAGCCTGATGTCGAATTTGGTGAAAGAGGCGAGAAAACCCTGGGGCAAAACCTCACTGTCTCGGCTCTGGCTCTCGGCCCTCAAGGCTCTATTGGGGTCGTAGGGGCGAGTCGCTTCCCCCCCGATGAGCAGAATTTCATCACGAAACTCCAGCCCAATGGCTCATTCAGCCAGGAATTCAACAACGGCTCCCCGAAGGTCACCGATGACAATAATACGGGTGCTTACACAAGTCTGATATTTCAAGACGATGGAAAAATGGTTGCCCTGGCCAGGGACTACGCAAGGGGCAGCTACGTCAATCTGGTCAGGCATACGCTGGGCGGATACTGGGACACCCTGTTCGGTATCGGCGGCGTCGCCGAGGCCTATAGAGTCCCGCAAGGCCGTCCCCTGACCGCCTTCGTGGACAAGCTTGAATGGGTTTCGGGCCACGGCAAGCTGCAGATTTCCGGCGATGTGTCCGGGGGATCGTTCATTGGGCGCGTGCTGAGTGTGTAGAGCCCGTCTCACTGCCCGACCAGGCACTGACAGGGGCCACTCCATCGGCCCCTGTTCCGATCAGACCTTTTGCCCAACCGGCAACCAGATCTCCACCGTCCCGGTGCCCTTCCTCGCATCAAAATCCGCGCTATAGCGCTCGAAATCCGCCCCCATCACCTTGTAGCCCGAGTGCGGCAGCCACTCGAACATGATGCGCTCGTAGGTTTGCTCAAGCGCCTGCACCGCCCCGTGATGAGGGAACACGGCATAGTTCAGTGGTGGAATTTCAATGAACTGGAAATTGCCCGGTACATCGCTTTTGGTGGGGACTTCAACACCGGCCATGTAGTCGAATTCGCCATGCCTGGGATTATGGCAAACCCCGTAGGTCACGCCGCCGACACGCTTTTTGATGTCCTTGATACAGCTGTCGAACAATTCCCGTAGCCGCGGAATGTCCCCCACGGTGGCTTTCGAATAACGCCCCTGGACGCCTGCGATCACCAGGGCCTTGCCGGCTTCCATGCGTGGTTCCAACGGTTGTCTTGTCTGCTGATCCATACGAACAGTCTCCTTCTTATGAGGGAACAAACCCGCAACGAGTATAGGGGCATATCCGCGCCGTACTCCATGCAGAAATTTTTCCTACGCATATGGACAACTTGCCATCATCGACCGTATTGTCTGCCCCGCAGGCCACCGCAGTGGCCGACGTCGCTCGGACGGTTCCGGGCGCTTACGTACCTCGAGGCAACAATGGCAGACCAAGGTTCGCCGCGCCGCTTTGCGCGCATAGATCGACTCCCCCCTTACGTGTTCAATATCACTGCCGAGCTGAAGATGGCTGCGCGTCGGCGCGGCGAAGACATCATCGACTTGAGCATGGGTAACCCCGACGGCGCCACGCCACCGCACATCGTCGAGAAAATGGTCACCGTCGCCCAGCGCGAAGACACCCACGGCTACTCCACCTCCAAAGGCATTCCGCGCCTGCGCCGGGCGATTTCGCGCTGGTACAAGGACCGTTATGAAGTGGATATCGACCCCGAAACCGAGGCCATCGTCACCATCGGTTCCAAGGAAGGCCTCGCGCACTTGATGCTGGCCACCCTCGACCAGGGCGACACCGTACTGGTGCCGAACCCGAGCTACCCGATTCACATCTACGGTGCCGTGATTGCCGGCGCCCAGGTGCGCTCGGTGCCGCTGGTGCCCGGCGTGGACTTCTTCGCCGAACTGGAGCGGGCGATTCGCGGTTCGATCCCCAAGCCGAAGATGATGATCCTGGGCTTTCCGTCCAACCCGACCGCGCAGTGCGTGGAGTTGGACTTCTTCGAGCGCGTGATCGCCCTGGCCAAGCAGTACGACGTACTGGTGGTGCACGACCTAGCCTACGCCGACATCGTCTACGACGGCTGGAAAGCGCCATCGATCATGCAGGTGCCGGGCGCCAAGGACATTGCGGTGGAGTTTTTCACCCTGTCCAAGAGCTACAACATGGCGGGCTGGCGCATTGGCTTCATGGTGGGCAACCCGGAACTGGTCAACGCCCTGGCGCGGATCAAGAGTTACCACGACTACGGCACCTTCACCCCGCTGCAGGTGGCGGCAATTGCGGCGCTGGAAGGCGATCAACAGTGCGTGAAAGACATCGCAGAGCAGTATCGCCAGCGCCGTAATGTGTTGGTCAAGGGCCTGCATGAGCTGGGTTGGATGGTGGAAAATCCGAAGGCATCAATGTATGTCTGGGCCAAAATTCCCGAGCAATATGCCGCCATGGGTTCGCTGGAATTCGCCAAGAAGCTGCTGCTGGAAGCCAAGGTGTGTGTGTCGCCGGGGATCGGGTTTGGCGAGTATGGGGATGATCACGTGCGCTTTGCGCTGATCGAAAACCAGGACCGGATTCGCCAGGCGGTGCGAGGGATTCGCGGGATGTTCAGGGCCGATGGAATAGCACCGAAAGCCAGCGTCTGACTCGGTCAACATGTGGGAGGGGGCTTGCCCCCGATGGCAGTGGTTCAGTCACCAGATACAGTGACTGACACTCCGCTATCGGGGGCAAGCCCCCTCCCACATTTGACTGGGTGGCCACATAGGAAGCTGCGGTGCGGCCTATACCACCAACGACAGTGGTGGAGAATCCCAAAGCGTCGATGTATGTCTGGGCCTGAATTCGCCAGGCAGTGCGAGGGATTCGCGGGATGTTCAGGGTCGATGGGTTAGTTAAAAAAACAGGCGGGTAAGCGACGCAATGAGGGTTCTGTCAGGCCCTTACTGGCGCGGGCCTGACAGATTAAAGAGTCGCCGTATGAACGCCCGTTCAAATCACTTCAAATGACAGGGGGTTCGTTGGATCGGAAATCTGCGGTCCAGAATGCGTATAAGCACTGATCTTGTACGACCCCGGCCCCATGGAATGCTTGCTCAAGGAAAACTCCCACTCAGTCGGAAACGTAACCTGCGCAGTACCAAATTGTTGATAGGGCGAGTTGCTATTTTTCACCACGACTGCCGCTCCGCCAGGAGAAGCCCACCCTCTTATCACGAAATCAGCAGCGACCCTGTCCCCCTCCTTCAGGTTTTGAATAATAGGCGTCGGCACTAAGACTTTTGAGTCACTTTCTGGCTTAGAACTGTCGTTTTCCATGATTTTTCCTCCAATGCTCGTCAAAAATGACGAGCTTCGGAGTCGTTTTAGAAGTCTTCGTGATCACTCGATACTGTGAAAACTACCGGTTGCGACAGGTGGTTGAGGCCTACACCACCAACGACAGCAACATGATGAAGATCAGCGCCACCACCGACAGAATGGTTTCCATCGCCGTCCAGGTCTTGAAGGTCTCGGCCACGGTCATGTTGAAGTACTGCTTGACCAGCCAGAACCCCGCATCGTTGACGTGAGACAGGATCAACGACCCAGCCCCCGTCGCCAGCACCAGCAGTTCACGGTTAACCCCTGGAATCATGCCCACCACCGGCACCACGATGCCCGCGCCGGTAATGGTCGCCACGGTGGCCGAACCGGTGGCCACGCGAATCACCGCCGCCACCAGCCACGCCAGCAGAATCGGGTTGATCTGGGCGTTTACCGCCATGTGGCCGATGACGTCACCCACGCCGCTGGTCACCAGCATCTGCTTGAAGCCACCACCGGCACCGATGATCAGGATGATCGCGGCGGTCGGCGCAAGGCTGGCGTCGAGCAGTTTGAGGATCTGCTTGGAATGGATGCCCTGGCGATGGCCGAAGGTGTACAGCGACAGCAGCAATGCCAGCAACAGCGCGGTGATCGGGTGACCGATCATGTCCATCCAGTTGCGCACCACGTTGCCTTCGGCAAAGGCGATGTCGGCGAAGGTTTTGAGCAGCATCAGGAACACCGGCAGCAGCACGGTGACCAGGGTGATGGCGAAGCTGGGCAGCGCCTTGTTATCGGTCTCGCGGGCCAGTTGGTCGACCAGTTCCTGGGACGGGTTGCCCGGGATGTACTTGGCGATGAACGTACCGAAGATCGGGCCCGCAATGATGGCGGTCGGCAAGGCGACGATCAGGCCATACAGGATGGTCTTGCCGATGTCCGCGCCAAACACGCCGATGGCCAGCAGCGGGCCCGGGTGCGGGGGTACCAGACCGTGTACGGCCGACAAGCCGGCCAGCAACGGGATGCCGATCTTGATCAGCGACACACCGGTACGCCGCGCCACGATGAACACCAGCGGGATCAGCAGCACAAAGCCGATCTCGAAGAACAGCGGGATGCCCACCAGGAACGCGGCGAACATCATGGCCCACTGGACCTTTTCCTTGCCGAAGGCGCGGATCAGGGTCTGGGCGATCTGATCGGCACCGCCGGACTCGGCCATCATCTTGCCGAGCATGGTCCCCAGCGCGAGGATGATGCCGACAAAACCGAGCACGCCGCCGAAGCCGTCCTGGAACGCCTTGATGATCTTCTCCACGGGCATGCCCGAGGTCAGGCCGAGGAAGCCGGCCGCGATGATCAGTGCGATGAACGGGTGCACCTTGAACTTGGTGATCAGAACGATCAAACCGATGATAGTGACGACTGCATCCAGCAGCAGATACGACTCGTGGGACATGCCAAACATGGGGATCTCTCCTGTTTGTTGTTGTTATTAAAGCGGGTGTTGAACTTCCTGCCGGGGATAGCGCTATCTTTCCGGCAAAAAATTAATGGGTAGGTTCAAAACCGTGCTCGCGCCACCAGGCATTGGTCTGCTCTGCCAGTGCCTCGACGCTGTCTTCGCTGGCGTTGAGGGCCAGGGTCAGCGGCTCGCCCTTGGGCGACTCGAGGGTGGCGAACTGGCTGTCGATCAGGCTTGCCGGCATGAAATGGCCGGGGCGATGGGACACGCGGTCGGCGGCCACTTCACGGGTCAGCTCCAGGAATACAAAGCCAAGGCCCGGCGCGGCTTCGCGCAGGTGGTCACGGTATTTCCTTTTCAGCGCCGAACAGGTGAGCACTGGATGTTCACCGGCCTTGAGCGAGCGGCGCAATTCATCGCAGAGGATGTCGAGCCAGCCGGCGCGGTCGTCGTCGTTGAGGGGGTGGCCGGCGCTCATCTTTTCTATGTTCGCGGCGGGGTGAAAGCTGTCGCCTTCAATGGCGGTGGCACCGTTCAGGCGGCACAAGGCCTCGCTGACGCTGGACTTGCCACAGCCGGAAACACCCATGATGACCAGGGCGGTAACAGGTTGACTCATGAAACACCTCAGGACGCAGATAGCGCTACCTTTGCACAGCCTAAGGCTAGTGCAAAAACAGGCTTTTCCCGCGCCGTCTTGTCTTTTTTTATGGAGTGACGCGTGCATCCGCTCCAATCATTCGAACGGGATCAGGCAACCCAACGTTCAAGCATTTGCAGCCGTTTGGAGACAGCGCTACCTTAGTGCCTCGATTTTTGTTTGGCAAGCCGCCTGATGACCTCCAAGAACGATAAAAATACCCGCACCACCGGTCGCCCCACCTTGAATGAAGTTGCCCGTCTGGCCGGCGTCAGCCCGATCACCGCCTCCCGCGCCCTGCGTGGCATCAGCACGGTCGCCACCGAACTGGTGGAGAAAGTGCAGAAGGCCGCCGCCGAACTCAGCTACGTGGTCAACCCCGCCGCCCGCGCCCTGGCGTCGGCCCAGAGCCATTCGGTGGTGGTCTTGGTGCCGTCATTGTCCAACCTGCTGTTTATCGAAACCCTCGAAGCCATCCACCAGGTGCTGCGGCCCAAGGGCTTTGAAGTGCTTATCGGCAACTCCCACTACTGCCGCGACGAAGAAGAAAACCTGCTGCGCAACTACATGGCCTACCAGCCTCGCGGCTTGCTGCTGACCGGGTTCGACCGCACCGAAAGCGCGCGACGGATGGTCGAGGCCAGCAATGTGCCGTGCGTATACATGATGGATCTGGACCCTAATGCCGGGGTGAACTGCGTGGGCTTCTCACAGTTGGCCGCAGGCGAAACAGCGGCGGCGCATTTGCTGTCCCGTGGGCGCAAGCGCCTGGCCTACATCGGCGCGCAGTTGGATCAGCGCACCTTGCTGCGTGGCGAAGGCTTCCGCCGCGCCTTGCAGCAAGCGGGCCTGTACGACCCGGCGCTGGAGCTTTTGACACCTCGCCCCTCCTCCGTGGGCCTGGGCGGCGAACTGTTCCTGCAATTGCTGGCGGCGCATCCGGACGTGGATGCGATTTTCTTCGGCAACGACGACCTGGCCCAGGGCGCCTTGCTCGAAGCCCTGCGCCACGGCATCAAAGTGCCAGAGCGCGTGGCCGTGCTGGGCTTCAACGACCTGCCCGCCTCGTCGTTCATGGTGCCGCGCCTGAGCAGCATCAGCACGCCACGGGAAGCCATTGGCCGGCGCGCGGCGGAGCACTTGCTGACAATCATGGCGGGCAACCGGATCGCCAAGCCGGTGGTGGATATGGGGTTCGAGTTGCAGGTGCGGGAGAGTACGTAGGACGGCTGTAGGAAGCGGCTGACATTAAGGCAAGCGCCTTGCTCCGCTACCTACGCTTACGTCAGAATCGGCCGGCTTGTGTGCCTGGGTGGCGGTCTTTAAGGTTTGCCGGTCGCTGAATTTCTCGGTGATCGGGTTTAGTAGCCTGAGTTTGGTCACTCCAGGTGCATAAGTCTGCCCGCGTTAATGGCGGCTGTGCGTAGGGCACTTTCGAGTGCGCCGGCTTTGAGTGTCCACCGGTCTACTAACCTGCGTACAGCTGCCACCCTCGTTTAGTAGCGATACGGCGGCAGCCCATTCCAGGATGCTCTCATGATCAAAAAAATCGATACGCCGCCAACCACCCTCTTCACCCTCGTCCCCGATGTTTCCACCGAGACCCTGCTGATCAACAGCTACGAAACCGTATGCTCCGTCAGCACCTTGCTGCTCGACCTGTCCGATGACCTCACCGGCAAGCAGCGCGATATAGCACTCGCCATTCATCAACTGAGCGAGCTGAGCGTCTTGCTGGTGGGCAAAGCCATGGACCAGTACACACCACGCGCTTAAGTCCTACTCGATCAAAATGTGGGAGGGGGCGTGCCCCCGATTGCAGTGGGTCTGTCACAGATAAGTTGACTGACCCACCGCTATCGGGGGCAAGTCGAATCGTCGCACCGCCCCTCCCACATTTTTTAACCGTGCCCACTTGGCCCCTGCTAGATTAACCACTTTCCAAGCCAGGGAAGCACCATGGGACACTCACTGAAAATCTTGGGTCGCACCTCTTCCATCAACGTGCGAAAAGTACTCTGGACCTGCCAGGAACTGGGCATCGACTATGTGCGCGAGGACTGGGGCATCGGCTTCAAGCCCACCCAATCCACTGAGTTCCTCGCCCTGAACCCCAACGCCCAAATCCCCGTCTTGATCGATGACCACGGCGTGCTATGGGAGTCCAATACCATCTGCCGATACCTCGTCGGCCTGTATCAACGCGCTGACCTGCTGCCCTTCGAGCCCGCGCCACGGGCCCGCGTCGAACAATGGATCGACTGGCAAGCCACCGAACTCAACCGTGCCTGGGGCGACGCATTCACCGCGCTGGTGCGTAACAATCCCGATGGGCTGGACGCGACACAGATTGCCGCCGCCGTGCAGGTCTGGAACGACAAGATGGGCATCCTCGAACAACAGTTGACCAGGACCGGCGCTTACGTAGCCGGCGACGAGTTCACCCTCGCCGATATCCTGATCGGCCTCTCCGTGCACCGCTGGCAGGTGACACCCATGGAGCGTCCGCCCTACCCGGCCATCGCCGCCTACTACCAGCGGCTCAGCCAACATGCCGGTTTCAACACCTTCGCCCTCGACGGCCACAACTGAATACAGGGACACCCTCTTGAACGGACTCAACGTACTCCTCACCGGCGCCTGCGGCAGAATCGGCAAGACATTTTTCCAGGCGTCGAAAGATCGCTACCGTTTCACCCTCACTGACCGCATCGCGCCGGAGTTCGATTTGGCCGGACACCGCTTCATACACGCCGACCTCAGTGATAAATCCAGCCTCGCAGCCCTGCTCCAAGGCATCGATGTGATCGTGCACCTGTCAGGCATCCCCCACGCCAGCGCCTCGTTCGACGAACTGCTGCCCAACAACATCCTCGCCACTACCTATCTGTTCGAAGCCGCCGTGAACGCCGGCGTGCAGCGCCTGGTATTCGCCAGCAGCGCGCAAACCATCGAAGGCTACCCGGTGGATCGCCAGATCACGCCAGGCATGCCGGTGATGCCCGCCAACCTGTATGGCGTGAGCAAATGCTACGGCGAGGCGCTATGTGGCTACTATGCCGCCAAGACGGCGCTGTCGACCATCGCCGTGCGCATCGGCGCGTTTGAATTTCCCGAAACCCACGACCTGAACAACGCCCGCGACCTCAGCGCCTGGCTCAGCCCCCGCGATGCCGTGCAATTATTACAGCGTTCGGTTGAGGCCGAAGGCGTGAAACACTTGATCGCCCATGGCATCTCCAATAACCGTTTCAAACGCCTGGACCTGAGCGAGACAGCGCGTGTGCTTGACTACCAACCGATGGACGATGCATTCGCACAGTTTGGGATACCGATAACTTATTGAACTAGCCGACCCGTTAGTCGGAAACGCGCTATACCTGTCAGATTTGACAGTAGATCTGGTTTTTCTCTTCGCTTATTCATATCGGGCGGCACTGACAACCCATTGCTCCCCTTTGAATACGGAAAAAACAAATGACTAACATACTGGGCCCAAACGATAAAATCTCGGGAACTGTTTCCGGATGGTCTGTCCCCTTTCAGACGAGCTTTGTCGCTCATTTAAATGGAGAGGCCGGCTTTAATTCGACCGTCGGAATCATGACGGACCACGCATTGCTCAAAATCAGCATTGACCAGGATATTCGCTCAGGCGAGACCTACGCGATTGGTGCAACGGATACCGATCACAAGGTAAGGCTGGAATTTGATGATACGCGCGCGGGTAATCAGGGTACTTATTTTGCAAGCCGGGGAGAATTCACCGTCTTGCAATTACAGGACGGTGTCCTGACTGCAAAATTTCACTTCGAGGCTGAAACGAGAGGTCGCCGCGTGCAGCAAATGAGCTTCTCATCTGGCGCTTTTACGGTAGAGAACTTCAAGCATGTGCGGGCAGCCTCTTCCTCCTAAGAAAGCGTGACTCAAGGTCCGCTGTTTTACTGTGCATGAGCCCAATCGACGGCCATTATTGGTCGTCGATGAAACCCGCACGCAATAAATCGCCAAAACAGCGGCTTTCGCCCTACATTGCACAATTGCTCACTGTCAGTTGCAGGTTAAGATTCCAGCTCACTGCTTCTGGAACTTCTCCCATGCCCAACCTCAGCGCCGCTGCCACCGACGGCATCAACCCGACCCGCGCCGCCCACATCAGCGCGCGCATCGACCGCCTGCCCGCAGTCGCCAGCATCTGGCGCCTGGTGGCATTGCTGTCGATCGGCGGTTTCTTCGAGCTGTATGACCTGTTCCAAACGGCCTATATCAGCCCAGGCCTGATCAGCGACGGGATATTCCACACCGGCAGCGCGGGCGCGTTTGGCTTCTCTGACCAGGCCGCATTCGCCTCGGCCACGTTCCTCGGCCTGTTCCTCGGTGCCAGCCTGCTCAGCCCCTTCGCCGACCGTTTCGGACGCCGGGCGATCTTCACCTTTGCGTTGATCTGGTACACCGTCGCCACGGTGTTGATGGGCATCCAGACGTCGGCCGTGGGTATTATCTGCATGCGCTTTCTGGTGGGCATTGGCCTGGGCATCGAGCTGGTGACCATTGACGCCTACCTGTCGGAACTTGTGCCCAAGCGCATGCGCAGTTCGGCGTTTGCCTTTGCGTTTTTCATCCAGTTCCTGTCGGTACCGGCGGTGGCGCTGATGTCGTGGTGGCTGGTGCCCCAGGCGCCGTTCGGCATCTCCGGTTGGCGCTGGGTGGTGCTCAGCAGTGCGGTGTTCGCGCTGTTTATCTGGCAGCTGCGCAAGCGCCTGCCGGAGTCACCGCGCTGGCTGGCACAGAAAGGTCGTTTCGAGGAAGCCGGCGCGATCATGGACAACCTGGAGGCGCGCTGCCTGAAGGATCACGGCAAACCTCTGGACGCGCCGGAGCCGGAGGCTGTCAGCGTGCAGGGCAGCGGCCGTTTCGCCGATATCTGGCAGCCGCCCTACCGTCGCCGCGCCTTGATGCTGATCGTGTTCCACGTGTTCCAGGCGATTGGTTTCTTCGGCTTTGGCAACTGGCTGCCGGCCTTGCTGTCGGGCCAGGGCGTCAGTGTGACCCACAGTCTGCTCTATGCCTTTATCATCACCCTCGCCTACCCGCTGGGCCCGTTGCTGTTCGTCAAGGTCGCCAACCGTTTTGAAAACAAATGGCAGATCGTCGGCTCGGCCATGGGCGCGGTGATCTTCGGCAGCCTGTTCGCCCTGCAAACCACGGCGGTAGGGCTGATTTTCTGCGGGGTGATGATCACTTTCTGCAATGCCTGGCTGAGCTTCAGCTATCACTCGTATCAGAGCGAGTTGTTCCCCACCAATATCCGCGCGCGGGCGGTTGGGTTCTGTTATTCGTTCAGCCGCTTGTCCACGGTCTTCAGCAGCCTGCTGATCGGTTTTATCCTCGAGCACCTGGGCACGCCGGGCGTGCTGGCGTTTATCGCCAGCAGCATGTTGATCGTGATGATTACCATCAGTTGGTTCGGGCCGCGTACGCGTAACCTGGCGTTGGAGCATATCGCCCACTGACGGCAACAGTTGGCCGTCGGCGGGACAGTGTTTGCCGCGACGGCGGCCTCTACCCCAGTAAAAACGCGCACCCTGCGCCCGGCATGCTAATTGCTCCAGCTGTCACACCGCATATTTGCACAGGTGAACGATCATGCTGGTTAACACCAACACCCAAGCCGTTTCGACGGTTCAACAGATCAAGCGGCCCGACATGGACCCGGCCAATGCCGCCGCCAGCGCGTTGTACAGCGGCGCCCTGCAGGGTGCGCAGCCAGGTACGGCGATGCCGGCCGCGCAGAAGGAGCTGGACAAGGCGGGCGACCGCATCGACGAGGCGTTCGCCAAGACTCGCGTGCAGCTGCAGACCACAGCACCGACCTCGGGGGCGCGGGCTGAATTCACCGAATACATGAGCAAATCCCCGGCCGAACGCATCCGCGAACAGTTGCTCAAGGAGCAGGGGATGACCGAGGAACAAGTGCAGGCCCTGCCGCAGGAAAGGCAAGACGCCATTGCCAGCCAAGTGGCGGAGCGCTTGAAGGAGCAGCAACAGCAGCAGGTAGTGGCGAAGACGGCTGCTCCACAAACCCAGGCACTGAAAGACACCCTGGCAGCCATCTAAGCCACACCGCTGAACAAGAAATGTGGGAGGAGGCAAGCCCCCTCCCACACTTTGAACTCAGCCTGGGCTTATGGACCTTTGAACACAACCTGCTGCACCTCGATCTTTTTCGGGATCAGGCCATTGGCGAAAAACAGGTCGGCGGTGCCTTGCTGAGTGGCGATGTCGCCCCCCTGCAGCGGCCGGATCGGCGCCGGCGAGCGGTGCTCGAAGTAGCTTTTGACCACGGCCGGTTGCAGGCCCAGGGTCTTGGCCATCAGCGCGATGCTGTCCTCGGGCTGGTCCAGCGACAGACGCTGCGCCTTGCCGAGGGTCTGGATGATGGTGGCGATGGCCTGGGGGTTTTGCCGGGCAAACGCGCCGCTGGTCACGAAGAAGCTGCCGGCCGGATTGAGGCCTTCGCCGGTGCCCAACACACGGGCGGCACCGTCGACCACGACGGCCGAGTAATACGGGTCCCACACGACCCAGGCGTCCACCTTGCCCTGCTCGAATGCGGCGCGGCCGTCGGACGGCGACAGGTACACCACGTTCACATCCTTCCACTGCAAGCCGGCGCGCAGCAGGCTCTTGAGGAACAGGTTGTGCGCGCTGGACCCCTTGAGCAAGGCCACACGCTTGCCCTTGAGTTCGGCCACGCTCTGAATCGTACTGGCTTTGGGCACGAGCACGGCTTCGGTCTTGCCGTCATTGGGCTCGACGGCGATGTACTGCAACTCGATGCCGGCGGCCTGGGCGAAAATGGGCGGGATGTCGCCGATATTGCCGATGTCCAGGCTGCCGGCGTTCAGCGCCTCGATCAGCGGCGGGCCACCGAGGAACTCGGTCCACTGCACCTGTGTGCCGGGCAGCGCGGCTTCGAAGAGCTTGTGCTCACGGGCGAGCACCATGCTCACCGAGCTTTTCTGATAGCCAATGCGCAGGGTGGGAGGATCGGCGGCCAGCACGTTGGCAGCGAACAGCGAAAGAACGGCGACAACAATTATTTTCAGCATAAGAGCGCTTCCTTGGCCTTGGCGGCGGGTGCAGGTTGGGAGCGATCCTAACAAGCCCTCTTATTCTTTAATAATATTTAAAAGTCATCTAATTATAACTTTATGCACTATAAGCGCAGCCATTGTCGGTGCTCCGCCGGCACCGGTTACAATGCGCGCCTTGCCCTTTTCAATTGGTTTGACCATGCACATCGAACGGCTGGCAGCGCCGCTATGGCCGTTGCTGAACAAGTTTTACCGCAATCATAACTCGTCGATGAAGGCGCTCAAGGGCGGGCAGTTGTGGGTGGCCAGAGACGCTGAGATTGTGGCCGGGTTGTGCCTGACACCTGTGGTGGGTGGGCAGTGGCTGACGGGGGTGTTCGTTGACCCGGCCTATCGCGGCCAGGGGCTGGCAGCGCGATTGATCCACCAGGCCGTGGCGGGTGTGGACGGCACGGTCTGGCTGTTGTGCCATCCGGACCTTGAAGGGTTGTACCGGCGTATGGGGTTTTCACAGGACGCCGTACTGCCGCAATCGCTCAGTGAGCGGCTGGTGCGTTACAAGCGCAACAAGCCGATGATCGCGATGGGACTTCAATCACCTGGATGGCTTGCTCCCGATAGCGGTGGTTAGGAGCGAGCTTACTCGCGAAAAATTCACAGGCACCGCGTTCATTCAGGAAGCACGCGTTATCGTTGACGTTTTTCGCGAGCAAGCTCGCTCCTACAGAGGGCCTGCAGATCATTCGTCGGCGGTTGGGTCCATTTCCGGGAACATCACCTCGATAAACCCGAATTTACTGAAGTCGGTAATCCGCGACGGGTACAAGCGCCCAATCAGGTGGTCGCATTCATGCTGCACCACCCGTGCATGGAAGCCGTCGGCGAAGCGTACGATCGGCTCGCCCTTGGGGTCGAAACCTTCGTAGCGAATCTGCTGGTAACGGTCCACGGCGCCGCGCAGGCCGGGGACGGACAGGCAACCCTCATAGCCCTCTTCCAGTACCGGGCTTAGCGGGGTGATCAGTGGATTGATCATGATGGTCTGCGGTACCGACGGCGCGTCAGGGTAGCGCTCGCTGGCCTCGAAACCGAAGATCACCAGTTGCAGGTCGACGCCGATCTGCGGCGCGGCCAGGCCGACGCCGCCCACATGTTCCATGGTCTGGAACATGTCATCAATCAGTTGCCACAACTCGGGGCTGTCGAACATTTCCGGCGGTACCGGCGGGGCGATGCGCAGCAGGCGTTCATCGCCCATTTTGAGGATGTCACGGATCATTGTTCAGGCTCGGCGAGGGGCTTGGAGTGGTCCCGGCCGAGGCCTGAGACATGCTGTTTTTCAGAGGTATGACCCGGTTCGTCGATTTCCTTCTCGCCGGGGTCCTTGCCCTCGGCGGACATGTGTTCGATCACGGCGTTCATCTCCGCACCGAGCAACAACACGGCGGCGGAAATATAGAAGTACAGCAGCAGGACGATGATCGCACCGATACTGCCGTACATGGCGTTGTAGTCGGCGAAGGTCTTGACGTAGTAGCCAAAGCCGAGGGAGGCGACGATCCACACCACCACCGCGAGCACGGAACCGGGGGTGATAAAGCGAAACTCCTGTTCCACGTCAGGCATCACGTAATACATGAGGGCCACGGCAAACATCAGCAGGATCACGATCAGCGGCCAGCGCAGGATCGTCCACAGGGTGACGACGAACTCCTGCATGCCGATCTGCCCCGCCAGCCACTCCATCACTTGCGGGCCGAGCACCATCAGCGCGGCGGCGGCCAGCAGCATGCCGGCGATGCCGACGGTGTAGAAAATCGACAGCGGAAAACGCTTCCAGATCGGCCGCCCCTCCACCACGTCATACGCCGCGTTCATCGCACTCATCATCAGGCGCACACCGGCGGAAGCGGTCCACAGGGCGATCACGATACCCACCGACAGCAGCCCACCCTTGGATTGCTGCAGCTGGTCAATCACCGGGTTGACCTGCTCCAGAGCCTGGGGCGGCAACACCAGCTCCGACTGCAGGCGCAGCCAGGTGAAAAAGTCCGGCAGGTGCAGGAAACCGATCAAAGCAATCAGGAACAGCAGGAAGGGAAACAGCGAGAACAGCATCTGGTACGCCAGCGCCGAGGCGTAGGTGGGCATCTCGTCGTCGACGAATTCGGTGACGGTGCGCACCAGCACCTTGTGCAGCTTGAGACCATCAAGTACCGGAAAAATCATTAGCGTCTCCTTTCGCCGCAAAGAGTTGAAGTCGTGGGCGACTCAGGGGCCGTTTTCTACATCAAAGTAGCCCATTTGGCGACTTTGAAACAATTTCTGAAGTTTAGTTGCGCCAGTACCTGCAAAAACGGCCATCCGTGGATGGCCGTCGGGCTGCTGGAGAGGAGCCAGCCAAGCCGTGTTACTCGGTGGCTTTTTTCACCGCATCCTTGGTCTTGCCAACGGCCTGCTGCGCTTCGCCTTTCTTTTCCTGGATCACGCCTTCAGCACGCAGTTTATCGTTATCGGTAACCTTGCCGACGCCTTGCTTGACGTTACCGACGGCTTCGTTAGCCATGCCTTTTACCTTATCGGAAGTGCTGCCCATGGTATTACTCCTGATAACAATCAAATGGTTTTTGGTCACTACGCTGCGGTTGACTCGACGCCATGCGCCAGAGTTTCAATTATTTTCAGCGGGCATTTCATCGAAAGGGGCAGGTTTGCCTTTATGTTTTGTGGCCAACCCACGAGAATGCCCGGCACATTCAGGCTCACACGCTGAATAACAGATCCCGTAGGAAGGTTATGAAACTCGATAAAGCACAGGCCATCGCCCGCAGAAACCAGGAACTGGGGGGTGCCGTACTCGGCGTCAACAACTGTCATTTCACCGACCTGGACCGCAAACGCAACATCTGGTGGTTCGACCTGCCCGTGGTGCGGATCGGCGTGGGCCAGTACGAGTGGATCCACCTGTTGATGCACAACGCCGACACCGACCAGTTGCTGCACCTGAAGGTGCCGACCCTGTTCCTGCGCGAAAACCTCGAAGGGCTGGTGGTGCGCAATGCCGGCAAACGCAAGCCGGAGATCACCCTGGAGTTGAGCGCCGACAAGGACTCGTTCCTCAAGGACGTGCGGCCGGCCGGTGCAGGAATCGGCTTCGCCCAGTTCGCTCTGTAAGAACGCGATCAAAAATGTGGGAGGGGCGGTGCGACGATTCGACTTGCCCCCGATGGCGGTGTGTCAGTCACTCAATGTGTTGACTGAACCACTGCTATCGGGGGCAAGCCCCCTCCCACATTTGGTTTAAGTTACTTTTTAAGACCGAGCTTCTTCAGTTCTTCATCACGCAATTCACGCCGCAGGATCTTGCCCACGTTGGTGGTCGGCAATGCATCGCGGAACTCAACTGCCCTGGGTACTTTGTAGCCGGTGACATTGGCGCGCATGTGCTCCATCACCTGCTCCTTGGTCAGGGTGGCCCCCGGCTTGACCACAATGAACAGCTTGATGTGCTCCCCGGACTTCTCATCCGGTACGCCGATGGCTGCGCACTGCAACACACCCGGCAGGCCCGCCAGCACGTCTTCCAGTTCGTTGGGGTACACGTTGAAGCCCGAGACCAGGATCATGTCCTTCTTGCGGTCGACAATACGCATGTAGCCATCGGGCTGAATGATCGCGATGTCACCGGTCTTCAGCCAGCCTTCGCTGTCGAGCATCTCGGCGGTGGCGTCTTCACGCTGCCAGTAGCCCTTCATCACTTGCGGGCCCTTGACGCACAGCTCGCCGGTTTCGCCCAGCGCCAGCTCGGTGCCATCGTCTGCAATCACCTTGCACACGGTGGAAGGCACCGGAATGCCGATGGTGCCGATCTGGATATGCTGGATCGGGTTGACGGTGGCCACCGGGCTGGTTTCGGTCATGCCGTAACCCTCGCAGATGGCACAACCGGTCACGGCCTTCCAGCGTTCGGCCGCCGCCAGTTGCAGCGCCATGCCGCCGGACAGCGTGACCTTCAGCGCGGAGAAATCCAGCTTGCGGAAACCTTCGTTATTGCACAGCGCCACGAACAGGGTGTTAAGGCCGACAAAGCCGCTGAACTTCCACTTCGACAGTTCCTTGACCATCGCCGGCAGGTCGCGCGGGTTGCTGATCAGGATGTTGTGGTTGCCGATCAGCATCATCGCCATGCAATGAAAGGTGAACGCATAGATGTGATACAGCGGCAGCGGCGTGATCAGGATTTCGCACCCCTCATTGAGGTTGGAGCCCATCAGCGCCTTGCATTGCAGCATGTTGGCGACCAGATTGCGGTGAGTCAGCATCGCGCCCTTGGCCACCCCGGTGGTGCCGCCGGTGTATTGCAGAACAGCCACATCGCCGCTGGCCGGGTTGGCATCGCTGACCGCCTGGCCGTGCCCCTTGGCCAGCACGTCATTGAACTTGATTGCTTGCGGCAAGTGATACGCCGGAACCATTTTCTTCACGTACTTGATCACACTGTTGATCAACAGGCGCTTGAACGGCGACAACAAGTCGGCCACTTCGGTCACGATCACGTGCTTGACGGCGGTCTTGGGCACGACTTTTTCAGCCAGGTGCGCCATGTTGGCCAGGCAGACCAGGGCCTTGGCCCCGGAGTCGTTGAATTGATGTTCCATTTCCCGCGCGGTGTACAGCGGGTTGGTGTTGACCACGATCAGCCCGGCACGGATGGCGCCGAATACGGCGACCGGGTACTGCAGGACGTTGGGCAGTTGCACGGCAATTCGATCGCCGGGCTTCAAGTCGGTATGCTGTTGCAGGTAGGCGGCAAATGCGCCGGACAATTCGTACAGTTGACCGTAGGTGATGGTCTTGCCCAGGTTGCTGAAAGCCGGTTTGTTGGCGAAGCGCTGGCAGGACTGCTTCAATACCGCCTGAATATTCGGATACTCGTCTGGATTGATTTGTGCAGCAATCCCGGCGGGGTACTTATCCTTCCAAAAGTCTTCGTTCATGGAAGCCCACTCCTCAGCGACGCGAATTCATCATCGCATTTGATGCGATTATTATTGGTGTGTGTTTTAAGGTGAATCTGGCGCTTTCAAGCAGGCCTAGACGTCACAAAGCGCGCCGAGAGTAGCAGCTTTGCCAAGGCCCGCCTAGAGCCAAAAGAGGGCCCTACAGTCATAAACATGACTCAAGAATATCCAGTGGTCATTTTTAGAGCAAAGATTCTATACCGCTGGAATCCGCTCTGGAATGAGCCATACCGGGCGACAAATAACACATGTGGGAGGGGGCTTGCCCCCGATGGCGGTGTGTCAGTCACTCAATGTGTTGACTGAATCACTGCTATCGGAGGCAAGCCCCCTCCCACATTTTTAATTGCATTTCAATTCAAGGTTCAGGCGATGTCGCGCAGCTCCCGCCGCAGAATCTTGCCTACCGGCGTCATCGGCAGCGAATCCCTGAGCACAATATGCTTGGGCACCTTGTACCCGGTGAAATTGGTCTTGCAGTACGCCTTCAACTCCTCAACGCTCACCCCCTCGGCACGCGCCACCACAAACAGCTTCACCGCCTCCCCGGTACGCTCGTCCGGCACGCCGATCACCGCACAGTTGGCCACGGCCGGATGCGCCATCACCACGTCCTCGATTTCGTTGGGGTACACGTTGAAGCCCGACACGATGATCAGGTCTTTCTTACGGTCCACAATCCGGATAAAACCGTCGGCATCGATCACCGCGATATCGCCGGTCTTGAACCAGCCTTCGGCGTCCAGCGCTTCGGCGGTGGCCTGCGGTTGCTGCCAATAGCCCTTCATCACCTGCGGGCCCTTGATGCACAGCTCACCGCGCTCGCCCAGCGGCAGCTCGGTGCCCTCGTCATCGATCACTTTCATGGCCGTGGCCGGCACCGGAATGCCGACCGTACCCAATCGCGACTTATTGCCATACGGGTTGGTGCTGGCCACCGGCGAGGTTTCGGTCAGGCCGTAGCCCTCACCGATCGCACAACCGGTGATGTGCTGCCAGCGCTCGGCGGTGGCCTTGATCAACGCCGTGCCGCCGGAGTTGGTCAGCTTCAGATGGGAAAAGTCCAGGTGCTTGAAGTCCGGGTGGTCCATCAGCGCCACAAACAACGTGTTGAGCCCCAGCAACCCGGTGAAACGCCACTTCTTCAGCTCCTTGATGAAGCCGCCAATGTCCCGCGGGTTGGTGATCAGCACGTTGTGGTTGCCGGATACCATCATGCACATGCAGTTCGCGGTGAATGCATAGATGTGGTACAGCGGCAGCGGCGCAATCATCACCTCCTGCCCTTCCTTGACCAGCGGGTGACCATCGTCGCCGGTCTGGGACATGCACGCCCGCACCTGCTGCATGTTCGCCACCAGGTTGCCGTGGGTGAGCATCGCGCCCTTGGCCAGGCCCGTGGTGCCACCGGTGTATTGCAGCACAGCGATGTCGTCGAGGGTCACCGGATGGCGGGTCACGCCCAGGCCGCCGCCCATGCGCAGGGCGCGCTTGAACGACAGCGCACGCGGCAGGTGGTAGGCCGGGACCATCTTCTTCACCTTATCGACCACTGTGTTGACCAGCCAGCCCTTGGCGGCGGGCATGAAGTCGCCCATCCGGGCTTCGATCAGGTAGTCGATCTCGGTGTCGGCACACACCTCCTGAACCCGCGAACCGAACAGATTGAGATAGACCAGCGCGCGCACGCCGGCATCCTTGAACTGGTGGCGCATTTCACGCGGGGTGTACAAGGGGTTGGTATTGACCACGATCAGCCCGGCGCGCAGTGCGCCAAAAACGGCAATCGGGTAATGCAACACATTGGGCATCTGCACCGCGATGCGCTCGCCGGGCTTGAGGTCGGTGTGCTGTTGCAGGTAACCGGCGAACGCCGCGCTGTGGCGCTCAAGCTCGGCGTAGGTCAGGGTAATGCCCATGTTGCTGAACGCTGGACGGTCGGCAAAGGTCTTGCAGGAGCGCTCGAAAACTTCGATCACCGATGTGTAGCTGGTCAGATCAATGTCATTGGGAACGCCCGCGGCGCGTTTGTCATTCCAGAAATCAGGTTGCATTATTCTTGTCCTCTTTACCTGAACAGGTCCGGCCGCTTTTCTATGCAGCTACAAAGAGCGGAGCTTTGAGGACGTTAGCAGTAATGGCCAAACAGGCAAATACGCTGAACTGTGTCATTGATTGTATGAATCTTGTCGCTAAGGCGCAGGCAGATACCCCGCCCTCGGGCAGATGAGCTATACACTGCAACGACCCTGAGCAAAGGAACCGCCATGAACCACAGCACTTTCTGGCTGACAGCGAATGACCACAGCCGGCTGTTCGTCAATCAATGGATGCCTGACGCGCTCCCCAAGGCCGTGGTGATGCTGTCCCACGGCATGGCCGAGCACAGCGGCCGCTATGCACGCCTGGCCCAGGCGTTGTGTGGCGCCGGCTACGGTTTATATGCGCTGGACCAACGCGGGCATGGCCGCACCGCCGACGAGGGCACCCTGGGGCTGTATGCCGAGAACGATGGCTGGAACAAGGTGGTGGGAGACCTGGCCAGCCTCAACCAGCACATCGGCCAGCAGCATCCGGGGCTGCCGATCATCTTGCTGGGCCACAGCATGGGCAGCTATATCGCCCAGGCGTACCTGCTGCACCACAGCGCCAGCTTGCACGGCGCCATTCTGAGCGGTTCGAATTTCCAGCCGGTGGCGCTGTATCGCGCAGCGCGGCTGATTGCACGTATCGAGCGCGCGCGCCAGGGCCTGCGCGGGCGCAGTGGGTTGATTGATTTTCTGTCATTCGGTTCATTCAACAAGGCGTTCAAACCCAATCGCACCGCCTTCGACTGGCTCAGCCGCGACCCGGTTGAAGTCGACAAGTACATCCATGACCCGCTGTGCGGTTTTCGCTGCACCAATCAACTGTGGGTCGACCTGCTCGGCGGCTTGCAGCACATCAGCAAAGCGTCCAATCTCGCGCAGATCGATCCGGGCCTGCCGATGCTGCTGATCGGCGGTGAATGTGATCCGGTGAGTGAAGGCAAGCGTCTCAAGAGCCTGGCCCGCGCCCTGCGTGAGGCCGGCTGCCAGCACCTGCAATTGACACTCTACCCGCAGGCGCGTCATGAGGTGTTCAACGAAACCAACCGCGACGACGTCACCGCGGATGTCCTGACGTGGCTCGAGCACACCCAGGCATTGCGCAGGCCCACCCGCTGCGAATGACTTTGCGTTTAAAATCAGCCGATTAAATTATCGATTAGCCACAGGATGCACGTTTAGATGACCCAGGTAACCAACACCCCCTACGAGGCCCTTGAAGTCGGCCAGACCGCCAGCTTCAGCAAGACCGTCGAAGAACGCGATATCCAGCTGTTCGCCGCCATGTCCGGCGATCACAACCCGGTGCACCTGGATGCCGAATATGCCAAGGCAACCATGTTTAAGGAGCGTATCGCCCACGGCATGTTCAGCGGCGCGCTGATCAGTGCGGCGGTTGCCTGCGAATTGCCTGGGCCGGGCACGATTTATATCGGACAGCAGATGAGCTTTCAGAAGCCGGTCAAAATCGGCGACACCCTGACGGTGCGCCTGGAAATTCTGGAAAAACTGCCCAAGTTCCGGGTACGCATTGCCACTCGCGTGTTCAACCAGCGTGATGAACTGGTGGTGGATGGCGAAGCGGAGATCCTTGCGCCGCGTAAGCAGCAAGTTGTAACGCTGACCGAACTGCCGCCGATCAGCATCGGCTGACAGGCAGACGAAAGCAAAGCGGGAGGGGGCCTGCTCCCGATTGCAGTGTGTCAGTCATAGAGCTATCGACTGATCCACCGCTATCGGGGGCAAGCCCCCTCCCACATTTTACAGCCTTACAGCACAGGGCTTACGACTGGGCGCGAGCCTGGTTACGCAAGGCTTTGACTTGGTCGTGGTTACGTTGCACGCCGTGATACTGACGCTCAACCAGGTCACGAATGCCCAGCAGGTTGTGCTTGTTGATCTTCTCGATCGCTTCCTTATAAGCCTTCAGTGCGTGGTCTTCACCGCGCTCGGCTTCGTTCAGCACGGACTCTTCGTCCTTGCCGGTCACCATGGACTTCACGTCAACCCAGCCGCGATGCAGGGCACCGGCCACGCTGCCGGAATCTTCCGGATCGCCACCCAGGGCACGTACGGCGGTTTTCAGCTCGGCGGCAGCAGTGCCGCAATCAACAGAGCGCTTGGCGAACAGCGCTTTGAGTTCAGGGTGCTTGATATCTTCTGCGCACTCTTTGAAACCTTTCTGACCATCGATGCTGGTCTCGATCAGGTCGTTGAGTACAGAGATCGATTCTTTGTTGATGTCAGTCATTTTTCAATTCCTTGTGTGGATTGATGAAGGTTGCCTTAATGATTGCAGCGCCCGTGCCAGGTTTTGAAAAATTAATTTTATTAAATAATTCAACAGCTTACGAATAATTGAACCATCTGTATGTATGTTATTTGCATGATCTGTCATTTGGCCTTCATGCAGAATGCCTGTATTTTCGAACACCCCGCCTTCACTGCTCGAAACCATGAACCCTGAAAAGCTCGAATTGCTGATCACCCGCCAAATGCCGTTTGGCAAATACAAAGGCCGGATCATCGCCGACCTGCCCGGCCCTTACCTGAACTGGTTCGCTCGCGAGGGATTTCCCCACGGAGAACTGGGCGGCTTACTGGCACTGATGCAGGAAATCGACCACAACGGCCTGGCCGAATTGCTCGAACCGTTGCGCGTTAAACACGGTAAACCCGCCCCTCGCCATTAATTGATTGAGCGCCACACCATGCCAAGGAATGCAAACAACGAACCTCACTGGCAGGCCATCGCCCAGCGCTATGCGCTGGAGCCCGGCCCGATCAATCTGGAAAACGGTTACTTCGGGCGCATGAGCCGTGCAGTCCAGGCGCAGTACCTGGAGCATGTGGCGTTTATCAACCGCAGCAACTCGGTGTATGTGCGTCAGCGCTTCGAGCAAGGGGAAAATAACCAGATTCGCCGCCAACTGGCCGCGTTGATCAATGCCGACCCCGGCTCGGTGGCCTTCACCCGCAACGCCACCGAAGCCTTGCAGTCGCTGATCCGCAACTACAACCGCCTGCAACCGGGCGATCAGGTGCTGATCAGTGATCTGGAGTACGACACAGTCAAAGGCGCGATGCGCTGGCTGGCGGGCGTGCGCGGTGTTGAAGTGATCGAAATTTCCCACACCCACCCGGCCAGCTTCGACAGCCTGGTGCAGACGTATCGCGACGCCTTCGATCAACACCCGCGCCTCAAGCTGATGGCGCTGACCCATGTCACCCACCGTACCGGCCTGGTGATGCCGGTGGCGGCGATTGCCAGGGCTGCACGTGATCAGGGGGTCGACGTGATCCTTGACGGCGCCCACGCCCTGGGCCAGATCGATTTCGACCTTGGCGAACTGGGCATTCAGTTCGCCGGCTTCAACCTGCACAAATGGATCGGCGCGCCGCTGACCCTGGGCTTTCTCTACATTGCCCCCGAACGCCTGCCGGATATCGACGCGGACATGGGCGAATTCCACTACCCCGCCACGGATGTGCGGGCACGTACGTCCTACAGCACACCGAACTTTCCGGCGCTGATGAGCTTGCCATTAGTGCTTGAAGAGCATCGGGAACTGGGCGGCGCGGCGGCCAAGGGTGCCCGGGTCAACCATCTGCGGGACATGTGGGTGAGCCAGGTGCGCGAGTTGCCGGGCATTGAGGTGCTGACCCCGGATGATCCGAGGCTGTATTGCGCGATTACCGCATTCAAGTTCATTGGACGCGATCAGCAGATGATGGTTGACCGCATGCTCAAGGAGCATGACGTGTTCACCACGACCCGCTCAGGCGCGGCGTTTGGCACCTGTATTCGAGTGACGCCGGGGCTGGTGACGTCAGCGCAGGACATCGGCACGCTGGTCAACGCCATTACCGAACTGAGCAAAGATTAAATGTGGGAGGGGGCTTGCCCCCGATGGCCATAGGTATCTTCACAACTCTGTAGCGCCCAACCGTAACCACGATGCGAAGCGAGTCGCTCTTGATCTTGATCTGCTTTTGA